>NZ_CEZJXU010000078.1:0-7275 GCF_983023055.1 Dethiosulfatibacter sp.
AATTTGTTTCCTGTATAGTCGAGTATTCCAAATCCGGAAATTGCATAACCCGGGTCTATTCCTGCAATTATCATGTCAAACTCCTTTTCAGGCAAATGGAAAAACTTTTGCTCCATGTATTAATGGACGTAAATCTAAACACCTTGTCCAGTTCCTAGTCTTGAATAATCCAAAGCTATTTGTGCTCCTATTGCCGCATTGTTGAATACCAGTTGAATATTGGAATCCAAACTTTTGCTTTCCGTCATTTCCTTTATTTTATCGAGAAGGTATGGTGTAATATCCTTGCCTTTTATATTGAGTTCATCAGCCTTTTTAAGGGCATCTTCAATTATTCCTTCTATATATTTCTTTTCCATTTCATATTCTTCAGGTATTGGATTTGCAACTATTACTCCACCTTCAAGACCCATGTCCCACTTAGCTGAAAGTGCTGACGCAATTTCCTCGGTAGAATCCATTTTATAATCGCAGTCAAGTCCACTGTCCCTTGTGTAAAACGCTGGAAACCTTTTAGTTTTGTATCCGAGAACGGGCACCCCCAGAGTTTCAAGTTTTTCCAAAGTAAGCGGTATATCCAGTATTGACTTTGCTCCTGCGCATACTACTGCAACATTGGTTGTTGCAAGTTCCATAAGATCTGCTGATACATCAAAGGTTTTTTCTGCTCCTCTGTGAACTCCACCAATACCACCTGTTGCGAATATTCTTATTCCAGCAAGATCTGCACAAATCATGGTTGCCGCCACTGTAGTAGCTGCATGCATTTTCTTTGAAACAATTACAGGAAGGTCTCTCCTGCTTGCCTTGTGAATGTTTTTTTCCTTGCCCAAAAATTCTATTTCTTCATTATTCAGACCTACTATGATTTCACCTTCTATAATACCTATTGTTGCAGGTATCACTCCGTAGTTCCTGATTATCTTTTCTATTTCTATTGCAGTTTTAATATTTTCGGGATAAGGCATGCCGTGGGATATTATTGTAGATTCAAGAGCTACAACAGGTTTCCCTTTTTCAACAGCTTCCTTGACCTCGCTGCTTATTCTTATATATTTTTTCATCATTTTAATACCTACAGCTCTGCATCATCAGGAAGATTGCAGTTGTGATATATTTCCTGAACATCATCATTGTCTTCAAGAAGGTCTATTATCTTAAGAATCATCTTTATACTGTCTTCATCAGCAACACTTACTTCAGTTTGAGGTATCATGCTGATTTCTGCTCCAAGTATCTTATGATCAGTATTCTTATAGGCATTATTGACTTCAGAAAAATTTTCCGGTGAAGTTATAATTTCTGCTATTCCGTCTTCAATTTTCACATCATCTGCTCCATTTTCCAAAGCTTCCATCATTATTTCATCTTCATCAGCTGATTCATCAAGTTCAAGAGCTATTATGCCGAGTTTGTCAAATAGATAGGATACACATCCTGTGGATCCAAGATTGCCGCCGTACTTTGAAAAATAATATCTTACATCTGCAGCCGTCCTGTACTTGTTATCTGTAAGACAGCTTACTATAAAAGCTGTACCGTTTGGTCCGTATCCCTCGTATACTATTGTTTCAAAGCTTTCAGAATTATCTCCTGCAGCACCTTTTTTTATTGCTCTGTCTATATTATCATTGGGCATATTTTCAGCCTTGGCTTTTTCGATTGCATTGGCAAGTGCTGTATTGTATTCAGAATCCTGACCACCTTCTCTTGAAGCTACAGTTATAGATCTAGCCAGCTTTGTAAATATCTTTGCCTTCTTGGCATCCTGTCTACCTTTTCTATGTTTTGTGTTTGCCCATTTTGAATGTCCTGCCATTAGTATTCCTCCTAAATTTAAATCATATGTATTTTAGCAGATAAATCCAATCCTTTCAAGTTATACATTAAGGATGGATTTTCCATCACTGAGATAATGCTTGTTGTACATCAGCTCAATGGCTATGTTGTCGGATGTCAAATTTCTTAGTTCTGTTTTGACGGTTTCGAATTTTTCATTTTCTACTATCAGTTCAATATTAACCTTTTCAAGGTATTCCCTTTCAGAAACATAGAGTAATGTTTTCTTCAAGTAATTGTCTATCTTTCCCAGAAGTGTGTAATCCACTGTGATTTTGAAACAGGAATATTCTCTAGCTTCTACAATTCGGCTCTTATCCACTGCTGATTTTGCAGATTTGGAATAGGCCCGGGCAAGTCCTCCCGTACCAAGCTTTATTCCTCCAAAATACCTTGTAACAACTACAAGAACATTTGTAATATCAATGCTCTTTAAATAGTTAATTATAGGTATGCCAGCAGTTCCACTTGGCTCACCGTCATCTGAATATCTTTGGATATTTGACTTTTCACCTATTATATATGCAAATACATTGTGGCTTGCATCCTTGTGTTTGGTTTTTATTTCCTGTATATGTTTAGTTGCTTCTTCTTCTTTTTCAACAGGAAAGGTATAACCTATAAACTTTGACTTGTTTACAATGGTTTCTTCACTTTCGCTTTTTAATATTGTGTTAAAACTCGCTGTCATCTTTCTTCTCCTTGAAATACCTGTCGTAAAACTTCTCCCTGGTTTTGAATACGACCTTTGTTCCGCTTTCAAGGTATTCCCTTTCGATTATTTCCGTCTTGTTTTCCACTATCTGCAGCTTTTCATATTCGTTGTAGCCGATTTCAAGCTCATATGTACCTACTTCTCCAAAGATTTCCAGAAGTATCTTTTCAACTAAAATATCTATGTTCAAATCTGACTTTGCGGAAATATAGGTTCCTGAAGCTTTGTCGTAGTCCAGGTCACTGTTGTCTATCTTGTTGTATACTTCAATCATTGGAATATCAGAAGCATTAATCTCCTTAAGTATATTCTCAGTTGTGGATTTCTGAACCTGAAGATTTTCATTTGTTATGTCTATTAAATGGATTACGAGATCGGAATAGTTTATTTCCTCGAGTGTACTTTTGAATGACTCTACTAGAAGCGTTGGAAGTTTGCTTACAAAACCTACTGTATCCGTAACTATGATTTCGAATTTTCCTGGAAGTACAAGTTTTCTATTTTCCGTTGTAAGGGTTGCAAAAAGTTTGTCAAATACATAAACTTCCTTTTCCTTTTCTACTCCATATTTTCCAAGAAGGCAATTTATGAGTGTAGATTTTCCTGAGTTGGTATAGCCTACCACGGAGACTATTGGTACGTTGTTTTTTAATCTGCTTTTCCTGTTAACATCCCTTACTAGAACAGTTTTTCGAAGCTGTTTTTCAATCTCATATACTCTTTTTTCAATATGTCTTCTATCTGTTTCCAGTTTCTTTTCTCCAGGTCCTCTTGTTCCAATACCTCCACCAAGCCTTGACATTTCAATTCCCTTACCCTTAAGCCTTGGAGTAGAATATTTAAGCTGCGCAAGTTCAACCTGAAGCTTACTTTCCTTTGTTTTTGCTCTTATGGCAAATATGTCAAGTATGAGCATTGTTCTGTCTATAACCTTTAAATCCGTTGCTTTTTCAATATTATTTATCTGGGAACCCGAAACTTCATCGTTAATGACAAGCAAGGTTGCACCTATTTCCTCTGCAAGATTTTTAATTTCTTCAACTTTTCCCTTTCCAAAATATGTGGCAGCATTATATTTGTCCAGCTCCTGTACTAATGAACAGGCAACTTCACCACCTGATGCCTCCACAAGGTTTTTAAGCTCTTCCATTTCATATTCCATGTCCCGTCTGCGCTGTTTTATTTTAACTCCTGCAATAATACTTTTTTCTATCAATTCAATCTCTCCCATCATTATATATTCAATGATTCAATAGTCTGATTTTATATTTTATACTTTTATAATTTACTTATTCTTTCATATGTATTATACATAAATATTTTTCCTTGTATGCGAACAGATTAATGTTATCACAGGCTGTAGCCTTACACAAGTTAATGGGATAAAAAATTAATAATTTTTTCGGCGGATTTATGTTATAATATTTACTTGACGAATAGCTTTGGAGGTTTATATGGCTAAGAAAAAGAAAAAAAGAAAGTTCAGTCTGGCAAGACTTATAATTCTAATAGTAATAATCGCCTTATTTGCGGGAGTAGGTGCTACTATTGGAATTGTTGTTGCCGCTGTAAGAAATGCACCGGATATCGATCCTACAATTATACTTGAGTTATTGACTGAAAGCTCTAATATTGTTGACGATAAAGGAAATGTAATAGAAATAATACAAAGTACAGACGATCGAAAAATTGTAACCCTTGATGAAATACCAGATTATCTGGAAGATGCATTCATATCTATAGAAGACCACAGGTTTGAAGAACATTTCGGAATAGACTTACGAAGGATAGCAGGATCAATGTTTCACAACATACAGGTTGGAGACTTGACAAGCCAAGGTGCCAGTACAATTACCCAGCAGCTAGCAAGAAACCTCTATCTCACGAGTGATCAGACCTTTGACAGAAAATTAAAGGAAATGTATCTGGCAATAGAGATGGAAAGGTCTCTAACAAAGGAGCAGATACTTGAGTATTATATGAATACCATTCCCCTTGGGCAAAGCAACAACGGAGTTCAGGCGGCATCTTTTGCATATTTCTCAAAGGATGTAGGTGATTTAACTATTGCAGAGGCTGCTCTCCTGGCTGGTGTTCCAAAAGCTGATTCAAAATATGCACCATACAAAAAAATACGTACTGGAGATGATACGGATATACCACCGGAAGATATAGTGGGATATGTATATGTTTCTGGTACAAAATACACATGTATTTACAACGGGTTGTCTGTAGAAAGACAACAAACAGTCCTTTTCAGAATGCACGAACTTGGAAAAATCACTGACGAAGAATACGAAATTGCGTTAGCCCAGGATATTAGAACAAGCTTAAATCCAGGACAAAAGAAAAGTACTGAAATTTCTTCATACTTCACAGACTATGTAAAAAACCAGGTTGTAGAAGATCTTATGGCGGAATACGGATATACCTATGAAGACGCTGAATCACTACTGTACACAGGCGGTTTTACAATTTACTCAACTATGGATTTTGACGTGCAAAAGACTCTTGAAGAATCGTACAAGAACTTTGCTGAACTTCTTCTAGGAGATTTGGAAGGTGAAACAACACCTTATGTTGAAGAATGGAAATCCTTCAGTTGGAAAAGCGATGGTACCAGCACGGGAAACCTAGACGGACATGACAATGTATTAAACGAAAATGGAAGATATCTTTACTTCAAAAAGGAAAACCTCTTGAATGAAGGATATAATGTTGTATTGAATCCTGATGAATATACTTTTGATGAAAATAATAACCTAATAATCAATTCGAAAAAATTCAATCTCTACTCAACTGTTATAGATATAGTTGATTATTATACAATAGAAGACAATTTCCTTGTTACTCATGAAATGGGTGGACTTAATATTGGTGAAAATTTCGAAATAATATCATCTTATGCCAACAAAGGTGAATTCAAACTGACAAAGGAATACATTGATTCTATAGAGGATTTCCATACCATTGATTCTGAAGGAAATCTTGTCATAAGCAACAGCAACTATTTCTATGATGAAAAAGGAATTTTCCAGCCTCAGTCTGCAGCAGTCATAATGGATTACCACTCTGGTGAAATAAAGGCACTCATAGGTGGAAGAAACATAACTGCGGGGAAATCCTTCAACAGAGCTATTAGTGCAGAAAGACAACCGGGATCAACAATAAAGCCATTGTCTGTTTATCTTCCTGCCCTCGATACTGGATACACTACATCATCAATGATTGATGATGTACCAAGATACAATGACAGTGGACAAAGATGGCCTAAAAACTGGTATGAAAAACAAGCTTACAAATACTGGGGATTAACTACACTTAGAAAATCAGTTGAATTTTCACTAAATGTCAATGCAGTCAAAATGCTTGAAAATATTGGTTTTGACACTTCCCTTGACTATTTGAATAAACTCAGACTTGTTGATTTTAAAGATCCATCCCAGGACAGCTTTGTTACTCCCGAAGAAAACAGGTCCTACAATGACTTAAATCTTGCCGCCATGGCACTGGGAGGTCTTACTAAGGGCTTCACTCCCCTCGACATGACTGCAGCCTACGGTGCAATAGCAAATGATGGTGTTTACATCCAACCTTATGCATATACAAAGGTTCTTGACGGCAATGGAATAACAATACTGGATAAAGAAGTCGAAAGCAACTATGTAGTATCCCCTCAGGTTTCCTTTTTAATGAAGGACATACTAAGAAGTACAGTAACACAGGGATTGTCATACAATGCTGCTCTTCCATCGGAATATGGAATTGAAGTTGCAGGAAAGACAGGTACAACTTCAGACAATGGTGATATATGGTTCATGGGATTCTCTCCCTACTATGTAGGAGGAATATGGATTGGAAACGACAACTCCCAACTAAGAGTAGGAACAGGAAGTTCGTCAACCGCAAGACTTTGGGGCAATATTATGAAGGAAGTCCACAAGGAGCTTGAGCCACAGGAATTTCTGAAACCCGAAGGAATTGTACAGGTAACTGTATGTTCACAATCGGGACTGCTCCCTACCGAACTCTGTGAACGTGACCCAAGAGGAAGCAGCGTAATAAATGAATATTTTGTAAAAGGAACGGAGCCTACATCATTCTGTAAAACACATATAGAAGCCAATGTCTGTACACTTTCAGGGATGGCGCAGGGTCCTTACTGTCCTCTTGACAGCATAGAAAAGAAAGTATTCATTACAAGAGAAACACTTTATGATCCTATGATGAATCCTTTGGAAAAGAATGAAAGCTACTATACACTGCTTGAAAACTACAAATTATATTTGGAAATCAAGTCACAAATAGAAAACAAAAACCTTGATGATGCAACTATTGAAAATGTTTACGGTGGAGTTGTGAAAATGTATGACGGGCAAATATCACATATCAATGAAATAGCAGTTGAGGATCTTGTTGTCAACGGACTCCTCACTCAGGACTACAACTATCAAATGCCTATTAATGAATGTATATGGCACAATGTATACCACTGGAATGAGTATCTGAATTCACAGAATGGAAACAATTCAAATACAGACAACAATGATTCAAGTAGAACCGACAGTAGAGAAAACAACGACGACGAAAATGACAATTAGCATAAAGTTTTTTATATAATCCAAAAAGCAAAAAAGTTGAGATGAAAATCTCAACTTTTTTGCTTTTTGGAAAATAAAATACTTATTAGTCTTCGTAGAGATTGTTCCCTTCTGAATCTA
>NZ_CEZJXU010000079.1:0-7269 GCF_983023055.1 Dethiosulfatibacter sp.
TTACGGAGCAGGGAACATTCATCTGATTTTCGAAGTGGACCGGCTTAAGCTTGTGTAATCGAGCAGGGCGAATTAACCCTACTTTTCATTCACCAACTTAATCACTTTCCCAAGAATTTCACCTGCCACCTCATCCTTAAGCATCTTTTCATAATCCTTTTGCACACCATATTTATCAAGAATGGTCACAATATTCGTGTCAGTTCCAAAACCTGCGTCTGTTTCCTTGATGTTGTTTATTATTATGAAGTCAAGGTTTTTGGAAACAAGCTTTCTTTTTCCATTTTCAATTATATTTTCAGTTTCGGCAGCAAACCCTGCAAGGATCTTGTCACCTTTGTGTTGTCCTATATATTTAAGTATGTCGGGATTCCTTTCAAGTTCAATATTAAGATTCCCGTCTTTTTTCTTTATTTTATTGTCTGCTACTGATATTGGTCTGTAGTCGGCAACTGCAGCAGATTTAATTACTATTTCAATTGAGTCAAGTTCGTCCTTCACAGCTTCGAACATTTCATCGGCTGACTTTATTCCTATGAACTTTAGAAGTCCATCAGGCTTTTCTATATTCACAGGACCCGATATAAGAGTCACCTTTGCTCCAAGCTCCACAGCTTTTCTGGCTATTGCATAGCCCATTTTTCCAGTTGAGTGGTTAGTAAGATACCTTACAGGATCAAGAGATTCCTGGGTAGGACCTGCAGTTACAAGTACAGTCCTTCCTTTAAGAGGCTTGTATGGATTAAGCACCTCTTCAAGCTTTGCTATTATATTTTCAGCATCAGTCAGTCTTCCTGCTCCTACGTCTCCGCAGGCAAGATATCCTGAATCAGGCTCGGCGAATATATAGCCTAGATTTTTAAGGGCCTTCATATTGTCCTGTACAACAGGATTCATATACATGTTTGTGTTCATTGCAGGCGCAATTACCTTCGGTGCAGTTGAAGCCATTATTGTGGTAGTAAGCATGTCATCAGCTATTCCATGTCTTATTTTCCCTATGACATTGGCAGTTGCTGGGGCTACAAGAAATACATCTGCAGACTTTGCAACGGATATATGTTCCACATCCCAGTGGTCAAGATATTCAAACATTTCAGTATATACCTTCCCTGCACTTAAAGTCTGGAAAGTCAAGGGGCTTACGAACTGGGCAGCGGATTTTGTCATGATGACTTTCACTGTTGCATTCAGTTTCTTAAGCCTGCTTACAAGGTCACATACCTTATATACTGCAATTCCTCCAGTTACTCCTATTACTATGGTTTTATCCTTAAACATTTTATCACCGCATATACATTAGATTTTTCATACTTATGTCAAGAGACATGTATGAATGGGTGAGCTTTCCTACGGAAATATAGTCGACTCCAGTTGAGGCAAGCTCCTGTATATTTTCTAATTTAACATTTCCTGACACTTCAATCAAGGCATTTTTTTTAATTATGCCTACTGCTTCCATGATTTTTACCCTATCCATATTGTCAAGCATAATGATGTCGGCCCCTGATTCCAGTGCCTCTCTCACATCATTCAGTGATTCTGTTTCCACCTCGATTTTTCTTACAAAGGGCATGTTGGCCCGTATTGTTTCAACAGCATTTTTGATGGAGCCTGCAGCCTTTATATGATTATCCTTTATCATAACTCCATCTGAAAGATTGAAGCGGTGATTTGTTGCTCCGCCGGTTTTTGTGGCATGTTTTTCAAGGATTCGTAGTCCTGGAGTTGTTTTTCTTGTATCGAGAATCTTTGCATCATACCCCTTTGCAGCCTCCACATACTTCCGTGTCAGTGTGGCTATTCCAGACATTCGCTGTAGAAAATTCAGAGCAACCCTTTCCCCCGAGAGGATTGCCTTTGAGCTTCCTTTTATTGAACCGATTTTTCCCCCTGCTTCAGAATATTCCCCGTCTGAAACTAGAAACTCAACATTTGAATCTTCTCCCATAATCTTGTAAACCCTCTCAAATACTTCTACTCCACAAATAACTCCCTCTTCCTTCTGAATGATGTCTATTGTACAGCTTGTATTAAGGGGTATTATATATTCTGTTGTGATATCACCATGAGGCATATCCTCTATAAGTGCATTTCGTATTATTTCATCTACTATCAACCAGTTCATTTTTCAAATCCTTTCTCATATTTCCGATTATTTCTATTGCCTTATTTCTGTTGTTAGTGACAAGGTTTTTGCCTTCGTTAACTGAATAGCGTAACAGAGGCTCAAAAATTTTATTGTTTTCTCCAATGACAGCATTAATATCTTCTGCAGCCCTCTTTGAAAAAACCAAACCCTCCAAAAGGGAATTGCTGGCAAGACGGTTGCCTCCGTGTACGCCAGTGCATGAACATTCTCCCACTGCATAAAGGTAATCCATTGATGTTCTAGAATGAAGGTCAACACCTATTCCTCCCATGTGGTAGTGCTGGGAAGGAGTTACAGGTATCTTGTCAGTTGCTATGTTTATTCCATGTTTTAGACATTCCGAATAAATCTTTGGGAACCTTCTTTTAAGGTATTCTTCACCAGTATGGGTAATGTCAAGATATACGCAATCTGAATTTGTCTTTTCAAGCTCCTCAAGGATTGCCGATGTTACAGTATTTCTTGGAAGAAGCTCTTTAACAAATCTTTCTCCCCTGGAGTTGAACAATAAAGCACCCTCTCCTCGCAGTGATTCAGAAATGAGAAACCTTCTCTTGTCCTCTCTTTTTTCAAGATAGAGAGCAGTAGGGTGGTACTGTATATAGCCTGGAGTGTCAAGCTTGATTCCATGGTTTTTAGCAATGGCCATTGCATCACCGGTTAGACAGCTTTGGTTGGTGGAGTTTTTAAAAATCCCACCAATTCCACCGGAAGCAAGTACAGTAGCTTTTGAACCAATATAAATCGTTTCTTTTTCTGAAAGACAATAAACTCCCAGACATTTGCCGTCTCTATTTTCAATATCGAACATGGTAGTATTTTCCACTATTCGTATATTTTCAAGGCTTTTCACATGTTCGTAAAGGGTTTCAAAAACTAGTTTTCCACTTTTGTCATTGCAGTGGACGATTCTGTTTTTTACATGAGCACCTTCCTTTGTGTATTCGAATTCTTCCAGGTTTTTGTTGAAGGGAACTCCCAACCTGTCAAGATCAAGTATGCTCTCCCTTGACTCATTTACAAGAACCTTAACGGATTCCTTGTTGTTCAAATACATTCCAGCCTTCATTGTGTCCATGAAAAAGGCATCATAGTCGTACTCATTCACCCTTACGGCTATTCCGCCCTGGGCAAGATAGGTGTTGCATTCTTCAGGTGATTTTTTTGAAAGCATTACAACATCCAGGTTCTTGTCAAGGTTTAATGCACAGTAAAGTCCTGCAACGCCTGTTCCAATTATTAGAACATCAGCATTTAGTATTTTCATTTCATCATCATCTCTTTTCAGCCAGTTTTATCATATTTTCAAGAGCCATTGCAGCCTTGTTTGAAACTTCTTCATTCACTTGTATTTCATTATCTCCAAACTTTAAACATCCATATACATCCTCAATGGATGTCCTTTTCATACCGCCGCAGACCATGTCAGGGAAGTGGAAGACCTTGTTCTCGGTTTTTTCTTCCAGAGCAAAGCCTATGCCTACTTCAGTCACTATTATGAATTCATCATGTTCTGAATCTATGGCATGATTAAGTATCTGTCCCGTAGATCCAATGAAATCAGCCAGGTCCCTTACATCCTTTATGGATTCAGGATGTACCAGAACCTTCGCCTGAGGATGTGTTTCCTTCAGTGATTTAACTTCCCTGGCACTTACATTATCATGTACACAGCACTTTCCACTGCCAAGAATAACTTCCTTATCCGGACATTGGGCGGCAATATATGATCCAAGGTTCTTATCTGGTACAAATATTATTTTTTCACTTTCTATATTGTTAACGATGTCTACTGCGCTTGATGAGGTGCAGCAGGCATGGGACATTGTTTTAATCTCAGTTGAAGAATTGATATAGGACACTACTGCAGCATCTGGATGGTCCTCCATGAGTTGAACAAGCTCTTCATTGAGGAATTCATCAACCATGTTGCAGTTGGAGTGTACATTGCCTATAAAGACTCTCTTTTCGGGAGACAGTATCTTGGCACTTTCAGCCATGAACTCAACTCCGCAGAATACTATATAATCCGCCTCTGATTGCTGGGCGATTTTGCTCAAATAATAGGAATCCCCTACATAATCAGCAATTCCTTGAATTTCCCCGGGCTGATAGTAGTGGGCAAGAATTATTGCATTCCTTTCCTTTTTCAGTTTTTCAATTTCTTTAATCATACTCATATAAATCTCCTTTCAGGTGACAAGACACCTGACATAACATTGAGAATAATATACCACTTTTCGACTGAAATTTCAAATTTTTTCACTTTTTTAATCCAAAATATTCTGTGACATCCTGTCTTGTCTAGGGGTGTTTTCATTAATTACCAGTATTCAATTTCTCCTGTGATGATTCTCTAATGCCATAACTTGTTTACATTGGAGTTAAAATAATGTAAAATTAGATGTTGCAAAAAAGCGGCTATGCAGCGTTAACTAGTACACAGTGCATTTGCGTTAGACGCGAAGCGGATAGTGTACAGGCAGTTATTAAGACACGAAGGAAAGTTTCCTATTTCGTATAACACCAACGATTCAAGGTGTTATGCATATTTAACTTTCCAAATGTTGTAAAAATATATGCAAGGAGCAGGACTTGAATAGAAACTTAAAGACTAGAAGACTTACTGAAGCAGCACTAACAACAAGCATACTAACTATATTCGCAATGATTGGAAGCTTCTTGATTCCATATATAGATTTTATATATCCTCTTCCAGCCATACTACTGGCAAAGAGACAGGACTGGAAGATATCGACCATGGCTCTAGTGACAGCTTCAATAGTCATATTCATATTGACGGGGATGATACAGACAAGCCTGTATTACCTGGTACTCTACACACCCATGGCTGCAGTCATGTGCTACTTCATTTCCAAGGACGATAGACCCTGGAAATCAATAGTATTCGGAGGAGTGGCATATCTTTTATCCTTCCTTGTAATGATAATGCTTATGCAGGCATTTCTTGGAATAAACTTTGTTGATCAAATAAGGGAAACCTTCGTAGAAAGTTTGAATATTCAGGAAAGCCTTCTTTCAAGATTCGAAGGAATGGAAGAGCAGCTTGCTTCAACGAGAACGCTCTATGACGCCATGTTAAATGCCTTCGTGATTCTCATGCCGGGTATAATAATAATATCGGCTCTGTCAATGTCCTCAATCAACTATATGGCTGCCTACAAAATGGGCAAGAGACTAAGAGTAAAGCTGGTGCCAATAGGAAAATTTACCCAATTCAGACTTCCAGACAATATAGCAATAGGAATCCTTGTATTCATGGGCGGAACCTTTATTATCAGTCAGACAAATATTGTGAACAGCGACACCCTGACTGCAAACCTAATATTCATATTCCAGATAATGTTCTTCATTCAGGGTCTAGCCGTAGCTAGATTCATGATGGATAGGTTTAAAATTTCAAAGATATTGAGGATAGTATTGATTCTATCAATAATCTTTAATTCCTACCTTACTCTGGCAACTACATTCGTGGGACTAATTGACCAGGTGATGGACATTAGGAAGATTAAAAAAACTAACAGGTGGTAGATAATGAAAATATTTAGAGGACCAAACTTCCTCATGGAAGACAGCAGCATCTTTTTCTATATTTCGTTGGTAATGTTGGTTGGATTTGTAATAAGAGGCGAATTAATAATGGCCGTCATAGCAGCAGTACTGATTCTTTTGGCACTGCGACTAAGCAAAACAAGACATGAGGACAAGAAGAAACAGCTTAACCAGTACCTCATTGAATTCACAAATACAATAGACGGTATGTCCAGACAGGCCCTTCTCAACTTTCCAATACCGCTGGTAATAATTAGCGACACGGGAGTGGTTTACTGGTACAATTCAAAATTCAAGGAAATAATGAGCAGCAAGAAGGGACACAAGGAAAACATAAAGGAATATTTCCCATCATTCCCACTGACGGAACTTGCAGAAAATGGAGATTCCTCATCTTTTGACTTACAGTCAGGTAACAGGAACTTCAATGTAATGTACAACAAGGTTGAAGGAAGCGGAGAAGAAAACACCGTATACCTTTTGTATCTACTGGACAACACAAGATTTACTTCTTTAATGGAAGTGTATATGGCCGAGAAGTCAATAGTAGCCCTTGTGGAAATCGACAACTATGATGAAATGTATAAAACAATAGACAGGGTAGCCAGGGCATCACTAATGGCGGAGATAGAAAAGCAGCTCAATGTTTTTGCACAGAGAATGAACGGTTATGCAGTTAAATACCTGGATGATAGATTCGTCATAATGTTTGAAGGCAGATTCCTGGAAAACCTTGAAACAAAGAAATTCGACATACTTGAAGAAGTAAAGGAAATACGTACTGAAAAGGACGAATTCTTCACCCTTTCTTTTGGCGTGGGAACTGGAGGAAAGACACTGAATCAGCAGTTCGAATATGCAGATGGAGCACTAAGCATAGCACTTGGTAGAGGTGGTGACCAGGCAGTAGTAAAGAGCCCTGGTAAGGTCAACTACTATGGTGGAAGAAGCAAGGCTGTTGAAAAAAGGACAAAGGTAAAGGCAAGGATGATATCCAACGCCATAAGGCAGATATTCTCCCAGTCGTCAAATGTAATAATTACGGGACACAAGACAGGGGACATGGACTCCCTTGGAGCAGCCCTTGGAATCTACGCCATAGCGAAGGGAATGGGCAAGAATGCATATATAGTTCTCAACGAATTAAATGCAGCCCTCATCAATATTCATGAAAAGATGACCCTTGCAGGGGAAGAATATACAAGCATAATAATAAACAACGAAGAAGCACTTAAGCTCATAGACGAGGATTCCGTGGCCGTAGTAGTGGATACACACAAGCCAAGCTACTGCGAAGCAGGTGAAATTCTTGAAAGCTTTGAAAAGATAATGGTCATTGACCACCATAGAAGGGGAGAAGAATATATCGAAGATCCAATCCTTGACTATGTGGAGCCTTACGCATCATCAACCTGTGAGCTTATAGCAGAGCTTTTCCAGTATATGGACGACAAAATTCAACTTACCAAGCTTGAAGCAGACGCTATGCTTTCGGGAATAATAATGGATACAAATGCCTTCACCTTCAAGACAGGTGTAAGAAC
>NZ_CEZJXU010000080.1:0-7247 GCF_983023055.1 Dethiosulfatibacter sp.
TATTCCTTCAATGCTTTAACAGCTTCATCAGCCTTTTCATCCTTAACCATTATATAATCTGTATCGTAGGTTGACAGTGCAAATATACTTACCCCAGCCTCTTTCATTATACCGCTAAGATTTGCCATTATTCCAATTAATGAAAAGTCAAGACGTCCTTCAACCTTGAATAACCGCCAATCCCTTTCACACAATATATCCTCGTCCAGCTCTTCCGATTCGATATTTTTTTCAAGACAAACAAGTGACAACTCATCAAATGTCTTTGTTATAGAAAAGAAGTCTCCCCTGTATGCCCAGGCAGGTATCCTGTCATTCTTGTTAAGTTTACATACTATGTATTTGTCTTTAAAAAGAGACAATTTCAAGTTCATAAGTTCCTCCTTTAAATCCTGTAATAATCACTGTAGGGATTTCACATAGCAAACTATTTCCGATATGTTCTTTTTATTGGTGAAATCCACTGGTTTGCTGTAGGCAGCAAGCATTCCCTTTTCATCAGGTGTCAAATTTTCTTTTTTATTTAGCTTGAATTTAAGGAGCCTCATTAGTATCTTGTCCTTGAATGTGCATCTGTCGTACTGAAAACCTCCACGTAAATAATAGAATTTAATTTTTTTTCTTTCTTCCTCGTCGAAGTTCCTCTCGAAAACCTCTTCATGTATTTCATCACTTGGAGGTGATGCTCCACAGGCAAAGACTATTATCTTCTTGTCCCTCAATGTCTCCATAGCTTGCTTTATAAACTTTAATCCGTTAATGCCTACTGCATAAAGCCCTCCACCGAAAATCAAGGTGTCATAGTTTTCAAGCTCGTTAAAATCCACTTTTTCTCCGTTAAATACATCTGCAGTCAATGCATCACTTAGCATCAATGCATAGTTTTTCACAAACCCCGACTTGGATCTATATATTACAGCCGTTTTCATTTAACTACCTCAACATTTCTTTGATTTTCCCAATATCCTCTATAAACTCTTCAACCGCTTCAACAGGTGTCGCCCATGAAGTTACAATCCTTATTGCCGAAGTATCCTCCCCTTGCTTGCTCCATATATAAAACAAATATTTCTCGCTTAGCTTTCCAATAAGCTCATTTGGAAGTATGGGGAATATCTGGTTTGACGAAGGTGTCCCCAAAAATCCATATCCAAGTTCAGCAATGGCATCGCTAATTTTAAAAGCCATATCGTTTGCATGGACTGCATTTTTTTCAAAGAGACCATCCTTGAAAAGTTCAAGGAACTGAACGCCAATTATCCTTCCCTTTGCAAGAAGTGCCCCATTCTGCTTAAGGCTGTATCTGAAGTATTTCTTCAAATCGTCATTTGTTATGACTATGGCTTCCCCCAGTAGAGCTCCGTTTTTTGTTCCTCCTATATAAAATACATCAGTGTATTTTGCAATATCTGAAAACTCAAGATCCGACTCCCTTGACTCAAGGGCAGATCCAAGCCTTGCACCGTCCATGAAAAGATAAAGACCATTTCCACTGCAATATTCGTAAAGCGATTTAAGTTCGTCTTTTTTGTATATTGTACCAATCTCCGTAGAGTTTGATATGTAAACCATTCCAGGCTTTACCATATGCTCGTCTTCGTGAACATCCAGTACTGACTTGACCATCGACGGAGTAAGCTTTCCATCTTCTGATTCCGCAACACTTATCCTATGTCCCTTTGCTTCTATGGAGCCTGCCTCATGAATGTTTATATGTCCTGTATTGGCGGATATTACCGATTCATAGGGTCTTAAAATCGACGATATAACTATTAGATTCGCCTGGGTTCCTCCAGATGTATAGTGTACATCAGCATCTGTATTCCCAATCTTTTCCTTAATAAACCTGGAAGCTTCAATACAATAGTCATCCTCTCCATATCCATCCTGCTGGGACAGGTTTGTTTCAAACAGTGATTTAAGTATGTTTTCGTGTGCTCCTTCGCTGTAGTCGTTTCTAAAACTGTGTCTTATTGTCATATTCTACCTTCCTGTTTTTTATATTATTTAAATATTCATTCCCATCAGTAACTCCAGTTATTTGATTCTACCAAAATGTTTAATAGGCTCACTATCACTCTCCATCAAGAAATGCATCAATATTTTCCCATTCTATGGACAAATCATCCTTTATTTCATATTCAAGAATTGCATAACCTACTACATGTCCGTCACAAAACTCACCGTAAACCCATTTGGAGTTCAATATCCTAGGTCCACTCCATTGCATGGTTCCTCCAAGGACGCCATCATAAGGTATGAGCTCAGGATGTAATTTAAGATCCTCCAATATAATGCTGCAGTCCGTTATTCCCTTATACCTAAGAAGGTCCCTAGCAACGGAATCGGAACAATTCTCCTCTTCTTTCACTTCTTCACTTATATTTCTTATGCTTTCCGACTGTTCAAAAAGCTTTTCATAAGGGTCTGATTCCTCAAGAAAATAGAATCCATTATCACTAACTATTGAAAAGACTTTTCTTTCAACAATTTGTTCCTGATTAAAAACCTCCATGACAACAATTTCATCTCTCTCGATAAAGACTCCATCCTCTTCAAAAGGAGTCCAGTATATGGTTCTGTCTTCATATTCAAGTTCAAGATAATATAACTCCCTATCCCATTCAAATGAAGCTGTGGACCTAAGCATCCTTCCTCCTGAATATCTGATCTTTATAAGCATATCATCAGTTGCAAGGTCCTCGTCTGTTTCTATACTTATTGGTAATCCGGGAACACTAGACATTGCCGGCGTATAATTTCCAGCATGAGGTACAACAAGGTATTCCCATGTCTCAACAGGTATCTCATCCTGCGCTTGTGAACATCCACATAAGGACAAGATAAGGACTAGAATCACAATAATCTTTATCACTATTGTTTTACTGAACATGTTAACCTCCATTATTATGTTATTTAATCACATCTTTAATCCACTTCTCAGCCCTTTCTATTTCTCCATCCTTCAAAGGTCCTTCGGAATCAGTTACATAATAACCTTCAGGGGGTATAACTACAGTACCACCTTTTCCGACAAGAGCCTTGCCTATGGGCTCGGCAGCATAACCAAAAACATTTACAAGTGCATTCAGTATCTTTGAATTTACATCCTTTGTATTCATCCTTGTGTCAAAAGCAACGGATTTAACTCCCAATAGACCATCCTTGGGAATCTTCCTAATGAAGTCCATTACTGCCTTTGTTGCCTTGAATGCCCTGGTTGGAGATCCAACAACTATAAACTCCAAGTTTTTTATGTCTTCCTTTTCAACATTGTGTACCTTAACAAGCTTTACCTCATGTGTATCCTTCAATGATTCATGCAGGTGTATGGCTATTTTTTCCGTATTTCCAAAATATGAATCGTAGACAATTAGTCCTTTCATAATTACCTCCATTCTATTCTCAAAAACCTACCTTTATTATACAACTTTTGCCCTTTCTCAACAAACAATACTTTATATACAACCATAAATTTCAACAAAGGTTGGAAATATAGTATTAGAAAGTTTGATTTAAAAATAAATGATTAAACATATAATTTAATATTGACATGCAATGAATTCTCCGCTATACTTCTTATTATACCCCTAGGGGGTATCATAAACTTTGGAGGTATCATAAAATATGTCGGATTTTTACATTAAAACCAATCGGATTTTTACACAATGGAGAAAATATGCGTGGATATTCACACTTACTGTAACAATAGGGGGACTTTGGTTTCCTATATTAGGTCTTCTAGTTATTCCCGTAATATTAGGTCTCATATCAGTTGCTTTGTTCAAGGGAAGATACTGGTGCGGAAATATCTGTGCTCACGGAAGTATGTTTGACTCTCTTCTCTACCCATTAACAGGAAACAAGAAGATACCTAAGTTTTTCAAGTCAAAGATTCTTGGACTTTCTTTTTTTGCACTATTCTCATTCAAAGTAGTAAGCAAAATCATACTTGTTTCTTCTAAGTGGGGAACAATGGTGTTTTGGGAAAAGCTTGGTCTCATATTTGTATCCAGTTATATAATGGTAGCAGTTGTTGGAAGCACAGTTAGCATATTATTCAGTTCCAGGACATGGTGTAACTTTTGCCCAATGGGAACTATTCAGAAATTTTCATACAGATTCGGCAAAGCTCTTGGAATCACAAAGAAGACAGATGAAAAAATCACAGCTGCCAGCACAGACATGTGCCACTCTTGCGGAAAATGCTCAAGAGTATGTCCTATGCAACTTTCACCCCATGATACTTTTTCAGAAAACAACCAATTCGATTCAGAAAACTGTATTAGATGTTCTACATGTGTAGTCAACTGCCCTGCAGGTATACTTACTCTAAGCAATCTGGCCGAGGCAAAAGAAATCAATTCAAATACCTCTTTAAGAGGATATGACACAAGAAAAGCTTTCATGTCAACCCTTAAAGAAATCAACAAGATAAACAACACAACCAACGAATATGTATTCAAGTTCACAGATGAAGACGTAGTATACGAGCCAGGTCAATTCATCCTTGTAAAAATCCAGGACAAGCCTGAAATGTACAGAGCTTACTCCATATCCGGGTTTGACAATGAAGAAAAAACTGTAACCATAGACGTCAAAAAAATGGACAAGGGATATGGCACCGGCATAATCTTCAACAACTTTAACGAAGGTGACGATATCATGCTTCAAGGGCCAATGGGACACGAGCTTCTTATAGACAAGACTGCAAAGGAAGTTGTCTTCGTAGCAGGAGGAATAGGAATCACTCCATTCAGGGCAATAGTGAAGGACCTTGTTGAAAATGATTCTGCTATTAAAAAATTCACTCTTGTATATGGCGCAAACAAGGAAAATGAATTTATGTTTGACGATGAATTTGAAAATTATTCAGATGCAAGCGACAAGTTCGACTATGTGAAGGTAGTTGCCTTTGACGATGAGTATGAGGGACACAAGGGATTTGTAACAGATGTGTTGAAGGACATGGACCTTGTAGACAACAAAATCTACATGTGCGGACCTCCACCCATGACAAAGGCTGCTGAAAAGCTTCTGTTGAACATGAATATACCGTCAGTGGACATCTCCTACGAAAGTGCTTAAAATAATTAAATCAAATCAAGTATACACAAGGGGCTGTGAAATCACAGTCCCTTGTTTTTTTATAGCTTAAGAAAGTTAAAATATGCATATTTTACTGTCTTGTTACTTCATATTTTTCTAGCTTAGGATTAAATAAATCATGATATAAGAAATACCTTATATTTGTCTATTTGTAATACGTCCTGAAATCCTATATAATATTATCCTAAGATACACAATATATTAAAGCGAGGAAATCAATGGGTAAAAAACTGGTTCTTGCAGAAAAACCTTCTGTAGGTAAAGAAATAGCAAAGGTACTTGGCTGCAGAGAGAATAGAAACGGATATATGGAAGGCAAGTCATACATAGTAACTTGGGCTCTAGGTCATCTGGTAACCCTTGCCGACCCTGATGCATACAATAAAAAATTCGGTCAATGGAATATTGAAGATCTTCCGATAATACCAGACAGGATGAAGCTTATAGTTATACAAAAAACAAGCAAGCAATACAATACAGTCAAGTCACTAATAGCAAGAAAAGATGTAGATGAAATAATCATAGCAACAGATGCTGGAAGAGAAGGAGAGCTGGTTGCAAGATGGATACTGGAAAAATCTCCTGTCAATAAGCCTCTTAAAAGACTGTGGATCTCTTCAATTACAAATAAAGCCATAACAGAAGGCTTCAAAAAACTGAAGCCTGGAAAAGAATATGAAAATCTTTTCTCGGCTGCAGTTGCAAGAGCTGAAAGCGACTGGATAATGGGAATAAACGCAACCAGAGCACTGACAACAAAATACAATGCACAGCTTAGTTGCGGTCGTGTACAGACTCCCACGGTTGCAATAATAGCACAGAGGGAAAAGGAAATAATTGAATTTCAGCCGCAAAAATACTACGGTATAAAAACAGAATCCTCAAATCTTAACTTCACTTGGAAGGACAAGAAATCCAATTCTCCAAATACATTCAAAGAAGAAATCATTGAAAATATCTTGAATAAAATCAAGAACAAGGACGGAAAAATCATATCCGTCGAATCAAAGATGAAAAAGAAATATTCACCTCCTCTTTACGATCTGACAGAGCTTCAAAGAGATGGATACAGCAAATACGAGTATTCTGCAAAGAAAACTCTTTCAATCATGCAGTCACTTTACGAACATCACAAGCTCCTAACTTATCCAAGAACAGATTCCAGATATCTGACTGATGACATGGTGGAAACACTGCCAGATGTTCTAAGAGCTATAAGTCTTGATAAATACAGACAAACTGCCTTTGGTATCCTAAAAAAGCCAGTTAAGAAATCAAAATCCTTCGTGGACAACAGCAAGGTATCGGACCACCATGCCATAATACCTACTGAAGAATCAATGATAAGAGGTTCTCTTAGCTACGATGAAAACAATATCTACGAGCTTGTAGTTAAAAGATTTCTGTCCGTTCTTCTTCCTCCATACGAATATGAAGAAAAAACTGTTAAAATGGAAATAGGTGGAGAAATTTTCACAACAACGGGTATTAGGGTTCTAAACAATGGATGGAAAATACTTTCCACGGAAAATTCAAAGGATAAACTGGTACCGGATTTCAAATCGGGAGACAGTTTGAAAATAAAGAAAGCCATGAAGACATCAGGTGAAACTGCACCTCCTCCATATTTAAATGAAGGAAGTCTGTTGTCTGCAATGGAAAACCCTGTAAAATACATGTCCACCTCTGACAAGGACTTAAAGAAAATAATCGGAGAAACCGGTGGTCTGGGAACAGTTGCAACTAGGGCCGAAATCATCGACAAACTTTTCAACACACACCTGCTGGAGGAAAGAGGGAAAAGTATAAGAGTTACCAACAAGGGAAAACAACTTCTTACCCTTGTTCCTGATGACCTAAAGTCTCCCCTTCTTACAGCAGAATGGGAAAGAAAGCTGAACCTCATATCCAAAGGAAAACTGGATAAAAACACCTTCATCAAAGAAATGAAGGGTTATACCAGGGATATAGTAAAAGATATAAAGAGCAGTACTGATAAATTCAAATACGACAACCTGTCCACTACGAAATGTACAGAATGCGGAAAACTCATGCTTGAAGTCAAGACAAAACACGGAAAAAGCCTTGTATGCCAGGACAGAAACTGCGGCCACAGGATAAACTTATCGAGAACTACC
>NZ_CEZJXU010000081.1:0-7245 GCF_983023055.1 Dethiosulfatibacter sp.
TCATCAATTGCTGATTCCAGTTTTTTGCACAAGGTGCAAAGGGTTGTAGAATTAGTTTTGTAGACAGTATCTCCAGATGTATTTATGATTATACCGTTTTTGGATGTCGCTTTGCTGTAGTTGTTTGCAATTTCTTTGGCTTTTTCGAAATCGAAATATTTATTATTTATACAAGTGTCAATTGTCATGCGTTCTCCAGAAATGTTAGTTATGCAATAAATACTATTATAATTATAGCGTTTTCATGGATTTAGTAAAGGCAAAAAAAGACGAACATATTATTGTTCGTCTAAGTTTATGATTGAAATTTGCTCTACAGCAGGAAGATTCCTCTGTTTTCGCATTCTGTTTTCATGTCTGATGGCCAGATTGAAGATTGAACTTCTCCTATATGTGCTTTTCTCAGGAAGAACAAGCATAGTCTGGACTGTCCAATTCCTCCGCCAATAGTGTAGGGAAGCTTTTTGTTGAGGATCATGCTATGGTATTCAAACTTTTTCCTGTCTGTATCTCCTGTGATTTCAAGCTGTTTTTCAAGAGTATCCTCGTCAACTCTTATACCCATTGAAGATATTTCGAGTCCAAGCTCAAGTATTGGATTCCAAAGAAGAATATCTCCGTTTAGTGACCAGTCATCGTAGTCAGGTGCTCTTCCATCGTGCTTTGTACCAGATGCCAGTTCTCCGCCAATTTCTGAAATGAAAACTGCACCATATTTTTTTGTCACCTCAGTTTCTCTTTGCTTTGGAGATAGATCGGGATAGGTGTCCTCTAGATCCTGTGCTGAAACAAAAGTTATATTTTCAGGAAGGATCTCGTCAAAGAATTCATATTCCCCTGCAAGATATTTGTCAAGCTCTTTTAAACTTGTATAGATTTTGGTTACAGCATCATTGAGGTAGTCCGTGTTTCTGTCTTCTTTAAGTAGGATTTTTTCCCAGTCCCACTGGTCAACGTATATTGAATGAAGATTGTCAAGTTCTTCGTCTCTTCTTATTGCATTCATATCTGTGTAAAGACCTTCACCAGGGTTGAATCCGTACTTGTAAAGAGCCAATCTTTTCCATTTCGCCAAAGATTGTACTATTTCAACTCTTTTTTCGTAAAGATCTTTTATAGTGAAGTTTACAGGTCTTTCATATCCATTAAGGTTGTCGTTAAGTCCAGTTTCAGGTGCTACGAAAAGTGGTGCTGAAACTCTTGTTAGGTTTAATTGTGAAGATAGGCTTTTTTGAAAAAAGTCCTTAACTTTTTTTATTGCGATTTCAGTTTCCAGTACATTTAATTCAGATTTGTAGTTCACTGGATACAGTATTTTATCTATCATTATCTTTCCTCCTGGGAATTCATATAGAATCATTATATTATATTGAAAAAAAAATTCAATAAAAACATTTTAAAATTTGTAAAAATGATGGAAAAACGTTCTTAAAACTGTAAAAAACAGTTGATATTAGAAGTATTTATGATATAATATTGAGATAACTTACAGGGGTAAGTTTATTTATAATGTGGATTAAAGCGATAAAGTCATATAGTACATAAACGTATTATCAATTTTAAATCGATGATTATATCGTTTATATATATAAATAATATACAATTTTAGGAGGAAGCAATGGCTAAATTAGTCGGAAAAGAAAAAAATGTAGTATCAATAGAGTTTGAAATATCTCAACCTGAATTTCAGATAGGTGTTGAAAAAGCTTATAAGAAGATGAGAGGAAAAATTAATATTCCTGGATTCAGAAAAGGAAAAGCACCTAAAAAAGTTATCGAGATGAACTACGGCAAGGAAGTATTCTATCAGGACGCAATCGACATAGCACTTCCAGATGCATATGAATCAGCGATAAAAGAACTTGAAATCAATCCAATCAACAGACCTTCAATCGATGTTAAGGAAATGGAAGAAGGTAAAGATGTTTTAGTTACTGCAGATATTGAAGTTATACCTGAAGTAACTCTTGCAGATATTACAGCAGTTGAAGTTGAAAAAGCAGAGTATAATGTGACTGATGAAGATGTAGACAACGAAATGAAAAGAATGCAAGAGCAAAATGCAAGAATAATAACTGTTGAAGACAGAGCTATTGAAAACGGTAATACTGCAGTGATTGACTATGCAGGATTTAATGGAGAAGAGCAGTTTGAAGGTGGAACCGCTGAAAACCACTCACTTGAGATAGGTTCTAATTCATTCATACCTGGATTTGAGGAGCAGCTTATAGGTAAAAATACAGGAGAGGAAGTTGAAGTTAATGTGACTTTCCCTGAAGAGTATCATTCAGAAGAACTTGCGGGAAAACCTGTAGTATTCAAGGTTAAGATCAACGAAGTTAAGGCAAAAGAGCTTCCAGAGCTTGATGATGAATTTGCCAAAGACATAAGTGAATTTGATACATTTGAAGAAATGAAAGCTGATGCAAAAGAAAACATGATCAAGAGAGCTGAAGACAGTGGAAAAGTTGCAGACCAGAATGCTGCAGTAAATGCTTTCACTGAAGCTAGCGAAACATTTGTTCCTGATATACTTGTGGAAAATGAAATTGATTACCAGATCAAAAACTTTGAGCAGCAAATGTCAATGCAGGGAATCAACATGGAGGACTATTACAAAATGATTGGTTCAGACATGAGCGCTATGAGAGACAACATTAGACCACAGGCAGAAGTGAGTGCAAAAACTGAATTGGTTGTTGGAGCATTAATAAAACAACAAAAATTTGAAATTTCTGACGAAGAAATCAATGAAGAACTTGAAAAACTTGCAAAACAGTATAAAATAGAAGATGAAGAGAAAATAAACGAGTTCAAAGAAAATCTTAAAGCTCAAAGCATAGACTATATAAATGATACAATCCAAAGAAGAAAAGCTATTGAGTATCTGGTTGAAGAAGTTAAATTCGTCGAGAAAAAAGAAGAATCGGAAGAGGCAAAGGAAGATTCTGAAAAATAATTTATGGAGGTGCACGACATGCCATTAGTACCTTATGTAATTGAACAAACAGGAAGAGGAGAAAGATCCTACGATATTTATTCTAGACTTTTGAAGGAAAGAATCATTTTTCTTGGTGAAGAAGTATCGGATGCTTCAGCTAGTGTAATGGTAGCACAATTGTTATTTTTGGAAGCAGATGATCCAGATAAAGATATTCAAATATATATTAATAGCCCGGGTGGTTCCATAACTGCTGGAATGGCAATATATGACACGATGCAATATATCAAGCCTGATGTATCAACAATTTGCATAGGTATGGCTGCCAGCATGGGAGCATTCCTGTTGGCTGCTGGTGAAAAGGGCAAGAGATTTGCTTTACCAAGTGCTGAAGTAATGATTCACCAGCCATCTGGAGGATCTAGAGGACAAGCAACAGATATTGAAATTCAAGCAAAAAGAATTGTGAAGATGAAAGATGATTTGAACAAAATTTTATCAGATAGAACCGGACAACCCGTTGAAAAAGTTGCTGCCGATACAGAAAGAGATAACTTCATGACTGCAGCCGAAGCAAAAGAATATGGTTTGATTGATGAAGTTATCATGTATAGGAAATAAGGGGGGCTTTGATGTCAAAACATGACGATAAGCAATTAAGATGTTCATTTTGTGGTAAGACACAGGATCAGGTAAAAAGACTGATTGCAGGTCCAAATGTGTATATCTGCAATGAATGTGTAGAATTGTGTAAAGAAATAATCGATGAAGAAATAGACTTCATTGAGGATGAGGAATTTAAGAAACTACCTAAGCCTGTAGAGATTAAGAATTATCTTGATCAATATGTAATCAAGCAGGATGATGCAAAGAAAGCACTGGCTGTTGCAGTTTACAATCACTACAAAAGAATAAACAATAAGAAGAGAACCAAGGATGTTGAGCTTCAAAAGAGTAATATCCTTGTACTGGGACCTACAGGAAGCGGTAAGACGTACCTGGCTCAGGTACTTGCAAAGATGCTTAATGTACCATTTGCGATTGCAGATGCGACTTCACTTACTGAAGCGGGTTATGTTGGAGAAGATGTTGAAAACATCATCCTCAGACTTATCCAGGCTGCAGATTACGATATAGAATCTGCAGAAAAGGGCATTATCTATATTGATGAGATTGACAAGATAGCCAGAAGAGGCGACAATCCATCAATAACAAGAGATGTCAGCGGTGAGGGTGTACAGCAGGCCTTGTTAAAAATACTTGAAGGTACAGTTGCCAATGTTCCTCCTCAAGGTGGAAGAAAGCATCCACATCAGGAATTCATTCAGATTGATACTACAAATATTCTGTTTATCCTTGGTGGTGCCTTTTCAGGATTGGAAAAAATCATACAAAAAAGAGTTGGCAAGAAATCCATGGGATTTGGTGCTGATGTTGTGAACAACAGAGATAAGAGTTTTGGTGAGCTTATAATGAATGTAGAACCTGAAGACCTGCTTAAATTCGGACTTATTCCCGAGTTTGTAGGAAGGATGCCTATGATAGTAACCCTTAAGGAACTTGATAAGGAAGCATTGATTTCCATCATGACAACCACCAAAAACTGTTTGGTAGACCAATACAAAGAACTTTTTAAGATCGATGGTGTAGAGCTTGAAATCGAGGAGGGTGCTTTGGAGGAAATTGCTAAGCAGGCACTTCATATCAAAACCGGTGCCAGAGGATTGAGAGGAATTCTTGAAAAGGTAATGACGGATATAATGTTTGAAATACCTTCCAGAGATGACATAGAGAAATGCATAGTAACAAGAGAAACAATAGTCAATAAAACGGACCCTACTCTTGTATTGAGTTCCAAGTCCAAAATGAAAATTGACGAAAATCCAGAAACCGCTTAAAAAAAATGCCTGTTATCAGGCATTTTTTATTAAAGTTTTGAGAGTTTTAATATTGAATAAAGTTTAGATTACTGATAAAATTACAATGCTAGGAAATTTAAAGAAATGGAGTCGATAAATATGACAGTAAGTTATAGTACAGAAAACAAGATACTGCCTATGATTCCTCTAAGGGGAATGCATGTATTCCCGAATATGGTGGTACATTTTGATGTGGGAAGGGAAAAATCTATAAATGCTCTTGAAGAGGCAATGGTCAAGGATTCCGTAATTTTTCTTACTACCCAGAAGGATGCAAACATAGATGATCCTACAGAGGATGAATATTTTGAAATTGGAGTTGTCAGCAAGGTAAAGCAGATGCTTAAGATGCCTGGAGACAATATTAGAGTGCTCGTTGAAGGAGTCACAAGGGGAAGAATAATATCTGTTGTGGACGATGAGCCTTACTTAAAAGTAGAAATTGAAGAATACAACTATATGGAAGAGAATATTGAGATAGAAGACAAGACCGATGCTATGATGAGACTTATCAAAGAATCATTCGAGGAATACTGCACAATCAATACAAAGATTCCCGATGATGCAATAATATCTGTTAATGAAATAAACGAGCCAAACAGACTTTCAGATATGATAGTTTCCTATGTATTTTTGAAATCGGCAGACAAGCAGGAGCTTCTTGAATTACTAAATCCATATGAGAGACTAGAAAGACTTGAAGTACTTCTTAGACAGGAAATCAAGGTCATAGAACTTGAAGAATCAATAAACCAGAGAGTAAGAAAACAGATTAACCAGTTCCAGAAGGAATATTACCTGAAGGAACAGATGAAGGCTATACAGCAGGAACTTGGAGATGATTATGATACTGGAAGTGAAGTAGACGAATACATGTCCAAAATCCACAAGGCCAAGATGCCAAAGGAAGCTAGGGAAAAGGCTGAAAAGGAAGCAGGCAGACTGTTGAAAATCAATTCTTCATCACCTGAAGCTGGAGTAATCAGGACATATATTGATTGGCTTATAGATCTTCCCTGGAGCAAATCAACAAAGGACAACAAGGACATAGCTTTTGCAAGAAATGTTCTTGAAGAGGACCATTACGGACTTGAGGATGTAAAGGAAAGGATTCTTGAATTTCTTGCTGTAAGACAACTCAATCCAAAGATGAAAAGTCCTATTATATGTCTAGTTGGACCTCCAGGAGTTGGAAAGACTTCTATAGCTAAATCAATAGCAAGGTCACTTGGAAGAAAATTCATTAGGATGTCACTTGGTGGAGTAAGGGATGAGGCGGAGATAAGAGGTCACAGAAGAACTTATATTGGAGCTATACCTGGAAGGATAATCACAAACATATCCAAGGTTAAGTCAAATAATCCTGTATATCTTTTTGATGAAATAGACAAGCTTGCCAGTGATTTCAGAGGAGATCCTGCATCGGCTTTGCTTGAAGTACTAGATCCGGAGCAGAATGGAACTTTTACGGACCATTATCTAGAAACTGCCTTTGATCTATCAAGGGTTATGTTCATAACTACCGCAAATACTACAAGTACCATTCCAAGGCCATTACTGGACAGAATGGAGCTTATTGAAATATCAGGATACACAGACCAGGAAAAATTACAGATAGGAAAGAGATACCTTCTTCCAAAACAGCTTAAAGAACATGGTCTTACAAATGATGCTTTTAGGCTGTCAGACAATACTCTGACAGAAATAATTCAGAAATATACTCGTGAATCCGGTGTTAGAAATCTGGAAAGAAAAATAGGAAGCATAATAAGAAAGTCGGCAGTACAATTTGTTGAAAAGAAAAAGACAAGCATTACCGTTTCGAAGACTAACCTTGAAAAATATCTTGGAATACCTAGATACAGATATGATGAAGTAAACAAGACTGACCAGATAGGCATAGCTACAGGACTTGCATGGACTGCTGTTGGAGGGGTGACTCTTTTCATAGAGGTCAATCTAATGAACGGTGAAGGCAAAATACAGCTTACAGGACAGCTTGGAGACGTAATGAAGGAATCAGCTCAGACAGGTCTTAGCTATATAAGGGCTCATCTTGATAAACTTGATATAGATGAAGAGTTTTACAAGAAAAAGGATATTCATATCCATGTTCCAGAGGGAGCAATACCAAAGGACGGTCCTTCTGCAGGAATAACAATGGCTACTGCAGTTGTTTCAGCACTGACTGGAATTCCAATCAATAAGAATGTTGCCATGACTGGAGAAATTACCCTAAGAGGAAGAGTTCTTCCAATCGGTGGAGTAAAGGAAAAAGTCCTTGCGGCAAAACGTGCAGGAATAACAAAAATTCTGCTTCCAATGGATAACCTTAAGGATGGTGACCAGATTCCTGCAAATGTCAAGAAAACGGTAGAAATCGTA
>NZ_CEZJXU010000082.1:0-7213 GCF_983023055.1 Dethiosulfatibacter sp.
TGACTCTTGCAAATGGAACAAAACTCATACTTTCATATCATAATTTCAAGGAAACTCCTGGTGAAGATGAAATAATCAAGAAGCTTGTAAATGGCGAAGAATATGACAGTGACATAGTCAAGGTAGCGGTTATGCCTAATTCCAAGGATGACGTATTGACTTTGATGAAGGCTGTAAATGAAGCAGGAAAGATACTGAATATTCCAATAATAGCAATATCAATGGGTGAAGAGGGACAGATTACCAGAATAGCATGCAGGAGCATGGGGTCGGCAGTAACCTTTGCAGTAGGAAGCAATCCATCAGCTCCTGGACAGATAGGCTATAGCGAAATAAAAAGAATACTCTATACCCTTGAAGGAGGAAGAGATGATTAACAACGATACAAGGCTTCTGGGTCTAATGGGTAATCCTCTTGGACACAGTTTTTCTTCCTTCATGCACAACAGAGCTTATGAACTGGAAAACTTGAACTACATATATATAAACATGGAGACTGAAAATAAGAACATAGGGGATATATTGAACGGTATCAAACATCTTAAGTTTGATGGATTCAACGTGACAATTCCCTACAAGATAGACATAATGGATTATCTAGATGAAATAGATCCTTTGGCTGAAAAGATTGGTTCAGTCAACACTGTAAAGATAGAAGATGGGAGATTCAAAGGTTACAATACTGATGGTGAAGGTTTTGTGATTTCTCTTGCAGAGGAATGCAAATTTGACTGCAGGGGAAAGAAGGTACTCATACTCGGGTCTGGAGGAGCATCAAGGGCTGTCACCATGACAATTGCCGACAAGAACCCGGAGAAGATATTCATTACCAACAGGACTCTTCAGAAGGCAATGGATCTTTGTGATGAAACAAACCACAAGTTCAACGAAATATGCTTTCCTGTAGACGGTGTAAACCTGGATGCAATAATCGAGGTTTGCGACCTTCTCATAAATACCACTAGTGTTGGAATGTACCCCAATGTTGACGATTGTCCAATTGATCCTAAGCTTCTTCATCCAGGACTGACTGTATGCGACATAGTTTACAATCCTGAAAAGACAATGCTTCTAACGGAGGCTGAAAAGCTGGGATGCAGTACGATGAACGGACTTGGAATGCTTGTAAACCAGGGAGCAAAAGCCTTTGAAATTTGGACTGGTAAAAAGGCTCCTCTTGAGCTCATGAGGGAATCACTTAAGATACTAATAGACAGCAGAAATGAAGAACAGGTATAGTTGAATAATAGATAAATCAATAGATTCACTAAAGGAGTATCTTAATGAGTTTAAGAATATCAAAAAGAATTAGACCAATCAATTCAGTTGATGCAGGCGAATTTATAGGAATTTATATAGAAGGTATTCAATCCGGCAAGGATGCAAAAAGGATGGCTAAAGGATATTTAGAGGGCTATTTAAAAAGCTTTCATACGAATAAGTTGAAGTACATTGATCCGAAGAACTATAAAATGACAGTAAAGTATTTGTATTTAAAGGTTGATAGGTCCGGAAGGAGAAACAAGCTGTATTTTAGCAAACACTATTATCCAGGAAACAAGATGGTTACAGTGGTATTATATGATTAGTTAATAGTAAATGGCTCCATGCAGTTTTGCATGGAGCCATTATTATACAGCGGATTAGCTCACTAAATTATTCAACCACTTTTTGCTACGAATCCTCATCAAGACTACGTAGCCCTTCAGTATCTCTTCAGTGAATACTGCAGCCAGAACAAGGTGGATAGGCCATTTCATTACAAGAACGCCTATGAAGGCCAGTGGAATTCCCATAACCCATATGAAGAAAAATTCTAGGTACATACAGTATTTTGTATCTCCGCCACTTCTAAGTATTCCAACGATTATCATGTATGTGAGCATCTTTGGAAGCATGAAGAGTGAGAATACTATGAGGGACATCTCTAGCATGTAATTGGTGGATTCCTTGAAATCGTAAAATCCAATAATAGAATTTCTTACCCAAAATAGAAGTAGTCCCGTTACGATTGAAGCTATGACAGTAAGTTTTATGAACTTTACTGCATATGAATATGCAAGGTCCTTCTTGTCCCTTCCAAGTTCATTTCCTATCATAACAGCACAGGCGCTGCCTATTCCGAAGAAGAAAGACTGGAAGAAGTCGTTTATTGTCATTGATACCTGCACAGAGGCAACTGCATCCGTACCAATCATTCCATATGCTATATAATAGACCGATGTTCCTATTACCCAGGTGGCTTCGTTTATGAAAACCGGGAAGGCAGTTTTGTAAACTTTGAATACGAAAGGCCTGTCCCAGTCAAATAGCTCCTTGAAGGAACCTGCCAGTGGATGACTCCTATCCTTGTATATGAAATACACAAGGAGTACGAATTCCAGAAATCTTGCAATGACAGTGGCAACTGCTGCTCCTTTGACTCCCATTTGGGGAAATCCGAACTTTCCATAAATCAGTATATAGTTGAGGAAGGTATTAATGCTGATTGCGATTATATTTATTACAACGGTCATTTTCACCCTGTGTATAGACCGTGAATTGAAGCTAAGTGCAAATGATATCGCTATGAAAATATAAGCAAAGCCTATGATTCTCAAGTATTGTATACCGTAGTTTATAACTGTTGGGTCATTGATGAATATCCTCATAATGGTACCGGGGAAGACCAGGGCAAGGAATGAGAATAATACTGCCACAGCAAGGCCTGATATTAATTCTATTCCGAAAACCTTTCTGATGCTTTTTATGTCCTTTACACCCCAGTATTGTGAAATGAATATGGAGCATCCGCTGTAGAAGCCAAAACAGAAGAGACCGAATATCATGAAGAACCTGTTTGCTATTCCTACAGCAGCCAGTTCCGGTTCTCCTAGTCGTCCTATCATTATAGTATCTACAAGGTTTAGACCTATGCTTATGAGATGCTGAATTATTACCGGTATTGCAATAGCCAGCATGGTATTGTATATTTTCTTATTGTTGTTTTTAGTATTAATTATAGCCATGATGCCTCCTGTGCCGAAAGTCTTTTGCTTTCCTGTGCTATTCTATCATAGTATTCATGTTGTGTATATCATGATAGTTTATGAATATAATAGGAGTACAATCAGTAAAAAAGTTAGGGACGTTTGATAAATATGAATTTAAATGATAGTATATAGAAAAGTTGATTCTTGTCTTGTTTAGACAAGTATATTAATTAAAGATGTTTGAGGTGAGCTATGGATTCGAATAATTTACATTCCTGTGAAAAAAATTGTGATAATAGTAAATGTTGCGATAAAAGAGTAAAAGAAGCAATTTCAAAGATGACAATAATGTACGATGGACTGGATAAAATTATCGAATCTAGCTATGACGGTATTTATATAACAGATGGTGAAGGAAAGACACTTAAGGTTAATAAGTCATATGAAAAACATACGGGGATAAAGAGAGAAAAACTCATTGGGCGAATGATGAAGGACCTGGAGAAGGAAGGGATCATATCAAAGTCTGCAACATTAATAGTTTTGAAAACAAGGAAGACTGTAACCTTGGATCAATGGATAAACAACAAGAAAAGGATGCTGGTGACAGCCAATCCCATATGGAACAAGGATGGGGATATTGAAATGGTTGTGACAAATGTTAGGGATGTTACGGAGCTTGACCATCTAAAGCATGAAGTTGAAAAAAGCAAGGTGATTGTTAAACAGATGCAGTATCAGATGCTCCAGGATGATTCCATTATAGCCCAGGATCCGAAATCTTTTTCAATGGTTGATATGGCAAACAGAGTATCTAGAAAGTGCACTACTGTAATTGTAACTGGAGAGACGGGAACGGGAAAAGAAGTCATTGCCCGATACATACATAACCACTCTAAAAGAAATAATGAAGCTTTTATTAAGGTCAATTGCGGTGCAATTCCTGAACATCTTATTGAATCAGAGCTCTTTGGTTATGAGAAGGGATCCTTTACAGGAGCACTCAGCTCTGGCAAAACCGGAATAATAGAAGCAGCCGACAAGGGTACTCTATTTTTAGATGAAATAGGTGAATTACCACTTTCGGCACAGGTTAAACTCTTAAGGGTACTTCAGGAGGGTGAAGTAAGAAAGGTGGGTTCAGTTAAGGATAAAAAGGTAGATGTGAGAATTATTGCTGCAACCAACAGAGATTTGTATCAAATGACTCTAGATGGTATATTTAGAGAGGACTTATACTATAGACTGAATATTGTACCAATTAATGTATTGCCTTTAAGGGAGAGAAAGGATGATATAATTCCTCTTTCACTAAATTTTCTAATGAAATACAATGAACAATATGGAGAATCAAAATCATTTTCTCCTGAAGTTTTAGATATGTTTTATAATTATGAATGGCCGGGAAATATAAGACAATTGAAAAATATAGTAGAAAGATGCTATGTTCTTACAGATGGAAAAAAAATATTAAAGGAAACACTACCTTTTGAAATTAAGGTACTGGATAGTCTGATTGAGAAGAATAGTGGAATCAGGAATATGAAGGAAGCTGTATCAATGCTGGAAATGGAGCTTATTGGTAAAGCTTTCAATAAATATGGCAATGTGAGGGATGCAGCCAAATCACTTGGTATAGATGCATCAACACTTGTACGAAAAAGGAAAAAACATCTAAATAAATGATGTTGCGTTTATGCATCGATGTTGCTTTATTGCAACACGGGAAAACGTTATGTCTTATGTTGTTGAACGTTAGCTATATGACCGAAAAAACGATGTTTAACTTAAAACTAGAGAATTGCTTCGTTGTAAAAACGCAACAATTCTTTTTTTATTGCTAAACTAAATAAGGGAAATTTTATCAAATGAATACTATAACGTAGTGTTTTCAACACTCCTGTCTAAATTAATAATTATTTTATAGAATTGGCATAGAACTTGCTTTATATATTGGCATATAAAAATAATTAATTGGTTAACCATTCGAAAGGAGAAACATAATGGCATTAATGACAGGAAAAGAGTATATCGAAAGTTTAAGGAAATTGGACATCAAGGTTTATATGTTTGGCGAGTTGGTAGAGAATTTTGTAGATCATCCAATAATCAGACCATCAATCAATTCAGTTGCAATGACATATGAACTTGCTAATGAAGCTGAGCATGAGGACTTGATGACAGCAACATCAAATCTTACTGGTGAGAAGGTAAATAGATTTACTCATCTTCATCAAAGCACTGACGATTTGAGAAAGAAAGTTAAGATGCTTAGACTTCTCGGTCAAAAAACAGCTACATGTTTCCAAAGATGTGTTGGTATGGATTCATTCAATGCAGTATACAGTACAACTTACGAGACTGACCAGAAATATAATACAAATTATCATGAAAACTTTGTCAACTATCTTAAGATTGTTCAGGAAAACGATTTAACCGTAGACGGAGCAATGACGGATCCAAAAGGAAATAGAGGACTTGCTCCAAGCAAGCAAGCTGACCCTGATCTCTTCCTTCATATAGTTGAAGAAAGAGAAGATGGAATAGTAGTAAGAGGAGCAAAAGCTCATCAAACAGGATCAATCAACTCACATGAACACTTGATAATGCCTACAATGGCTATGCGTGAAGGTGATGAAGATTATGCAGTATCCTTTGCTATTCCAACGGATGCCGATGGCATATACATGATTTATGGAAGACAAAGCTGTGATACAAGAAAGATGGAAGAAAATGTAGATGTAGACCTTGGAAACAAGAACTTTGGCGGACAGGAAGCCCTTGTTGTATTTGATGATGTATTCATACCAAATGATAGAATTTTCCTTAAGGGAGAAGTGGAATTTGCAGGAATGATGGTTGAGCGTTTTGCGGGATATCATAGACAAAGCTATGGTGGATGTAAGGTTGGAGTTGGTGACGTACTCATTGGTGCAGCAGCTTTGGCGGCAGAGTATAATGGAGCACAAAAGGCAAATCACATTAAAGATAAATTGATTGAAATGACTCATCTTAATGAAACACTTTATTGTTGTGGAATTGCATGTTCAGCAGAAGGACATCCTACTCAAGCGGGAAATTATCAGATTGATTTACTTCTTGCAAACGTATGTAAGCAAAATGTCACAAGATTCCCTTATGAGATTACAAGACTTGCAGAAGATATAGCAGGAGGATTAATGGTTACTATGCCTTCAGAGAAGGATTTCAATCATCCTGAACTTGGACCTATCTGTGAAAAGTATTTCTCAGGTGTTGACGGTGTACCTACTGAAAACAGAATGCGTGTATTGAGACTCATAGAAAACATGACTCTCGGAACTGCAGCTGTAGGTTATAGGACTGAATCTATGCACGGAGCTGGTTCTCCTCAAGCTCAGCGTATAATGATATCAAGACAAAGTAATACTGAGCATAAGAAAGAACTGGCAAAGGCAATTTGTGGAATTAACAAGATTGCAGAAAAACAATTATTGGAGGTTTAATAATGGCGATAAAAAGAGAACACGGTGCGGAATGTCCTTACATTCCCGCCGGACCATTTAAAGTAAGAATTCCATTTGTACATTACAAGTTTGAGTGGGCCGACTATATACAAGGATTATTGATGTGTGCAGTTTGTCTTGGTGCTATACCAATGCTTCAGGAGTATTTGGGAATGCCTTTTGAAGTTGCAATGGCAGTTGTTCTTTTAAACGGAATATTATATACTATTCACGTATTTTTGGGAGACCCGGTGATTCCTGGATGGATTACTCCGGCAATTCCGCTATTGATAATCTTTGTATCTCAGTTTGAGATTGGACCGGAAAGAATGCAGGCCTTAATTGCATTTGAGATGAGTCTTGGTATACTAGCTATATTTCTTGGAGTTACAGGTTTCGGCAAGAAAATCGTTAATATTGTTCCAAATGCAATGCAATCGGGAATAATTCTTGGGGCTGGATTTGCAGCAGTTATGATTATTTTTAAAGAAGGTGCAAGATTTGATCAATTCCCATTGTCTATAATAATTTGTGTTGGATTAGGATTCTATTTATTATTTTCCACACATTTTAAAAGCATTAGAGATAATAATAAGGTGCTTAAAGCAATTGGTAACCTGGGAATTCTTCCTGTAGTTTTACTGGCCATAGTAATGGGTCCTCTTCTTGGTGAAACTCCCTGGCCTCAGATAGAGTGGGGCATTACAAAGCCTGCATTTAGTGTACTATTTAGTGAATGGACTTTCTTTGGCATAG
>NZ_CEZJXU010000083.1:0-7124 GCF_983023055.1 Dethiosulfatibacter sp.
CATCTACAGATTCAAGACTTTTGCATGCTACAAAAACTGTATCATCACCTGCAATAGAGCCACCTATATCTGTTATTTGAAGAGAATCAATTGCAGAACCACAAATTTGAGCAGCTCCCGGTATTGTCCTTATTATGACTATATTCATTGCTGCATCAATTGAAACTATAGAGTTTTTGAATATTCGAACAAGCCTGTCAGATATCGAATTCTGGCTTTCCTCTATTGTTCCATATTTATATTTTCCCGACTTTGCAGTGACTTTTATCAGTCTTAATTCCTTGATATCTCTTGAAATTGTTGCCTGAGTTACATCTATTCCAATGACTTTCAGTGCTTCAGCCAGATCTTCTTGGGTTTCGACTTCCTTCTCGTTGATTAGCTCAAGAATTTTGGACTGTCTTGCATATTTCTTCATTTATATCTCCTTGTTTTATATAATGTATACGGAATATTTCCCGTTAAATATCTTCCTAAATATAATATATCCTATTATTGCATATTTATACACGGATTTCAATTATTTAATTGCTCCAGAGCAAAATTTACAATTTTTTCAGGATCAATTTCAATATTTTCATCCTTTGTTACAAAAAGAGCAAGGTATTCTATATTACCCTTGGCACCCTTTATGGGAGAAAAAGTGACTGACTTGCAAAATAATTCATTTTCTTTTGCATAATTAACCACATTCTGAATAACCTCCATGTGTACTTTCTTGTCCCGGACAACACCGTGCTTTCCAACTTTATCCCTGCCAGCTTCAAACTGGGGCTTAATGAGGGTTACAATTTCAGAATTGTCTTTTGAAAGCTTTTTAATATTTGGGAACATATGCATTAAGGATATAAAGGAAACGTCAACGCTGAAAAAATCCATCCTGTCTTTAATGGTATCTGTATCAAGCCTTCTAAAGTTAACCCGTTCCATTACCTCTACCCTGTCATCAGTTCTAAGTTTCCAGTCAAGCTGTCCATATCCAACATCTACTGAATAAACCTTTGATGCACCGTTTTGAAGCATACAGTCAGTGAATCCTCCAGTGGAAGAGCCTATGTCCATGCATACCCTGTTTTCAAGTACAAGATCAAATTCAGCTATTGCTTTTTCAAGCTTGAATCCTCCCCTGCTTACATATCTATCCTTTTTCTTCACCCTGATTTCGGAATCAACCTCTACCAAAGCTCCCGCCTTGTCTACAATATTATTGTTTACAAGGACTTGTCCAGCCATAATAGACCTTTTTGCCTTTTCTCTACTGTCGAAATATTTATTTTCAGTTAAAAGAACATCAATTCTTATTTTTTTTCCCATTTTCCACCTATACTTTAAATTTAATAATTTTATGTACCTGTCTTAAAACACTTGCTGCAGCCATGATAATAGTCTTTGACCTGTTTATAGCCAGATCCTTGCCTAGAGCCTTGCCACCTACTGTAAGACCTGCAATTATGCTGCTCATCAAGACACTCATCAACGAGCCGCTCACAAATCCGTGGCTTTCAATCAAACTCAATACAATGATCGTCCCGGCGGCACCACTGATGATTCCAGCAATATCACCAATTACATCACTGCAAAAGCTCGACACCTTTGAAGCGTTTTTTGTTATGAACAAACAATATTTTGCTATTTCAATCTTTTTGGCAGCCATTGCATGAAAGGCTTTTTCATCTGAAACGGCAGAAGCCACTCCAATAATATCAAAAATAACACCTATACTGATAATTGCTATAAGTGTTAAAAACGCAATATATATATTTAAGTTTTTCAAGATGGATCCAGAAGTAAAACTGAAAAATGACGCCAAAATAATTGTCGACACCGTTACTATCAAAATCCAATGGTTATTTGCTTCCTTATTATTGCTCATTTATTTCCTCATATTAAAACTAAAATGGCGGTACAAACAGTAAATTTTACGGCTTAGGTTCAGTTGGATTTCCCAAGCATCAACCCTTTGTCGCCAAAAGGAGGTTCCCCTTTAATAACACTTCTGTAAAGTTGCCTGTTACAGTACTGAATTACCACTTAGTCCGCACTACAATCCTTTTCATACCTTCTTACGAATCAGTCTAGGAGTTTTCCTCCACAGCTGCTCTATTCTCTAGCCTCTTTTGCAGTAAAAGTTTCAGCAGCATGGTCCTTCGATACATGAGCTCCTGCGTCGTTGAACTTTAATCTACATCCCATTTTACCACTCAAGGCAGGCTACGCTGCCGGCAGGATTGCTGCCAGACAGGTTTTCCCATTGCTAGGTCTCCACGATAGTGGGGTCCACGCCCACATGCCGTTGCGGATCGCCCCATCTACCTTACTCCCAGAAAAGACCCTCGACTGGGCGTCGAAAGCCAAAACCAGAAACTTCATCGATTTGCCCTTTGACGGATTTTTAGGCCCGCCCTCAAGAATAGATATACTGACTAGAATACTGAGCCATTCTTCAAAATTATATCACAGAGTGATATTTATTTCAATTCCTCACCTATTGCTACAAATTTATTTTCAGCCTTTTCAACAAGGTCTCTGCAATAGTTGTACAGTTTCATTCCTTCCTCGTAATTCTTTACAGCTTCATCAAGTGAAAGATCCGTATTATTGAAGGACTGAACTATTTCATCAAGCTTTTTAACAGCTTCTTCAAAACTCATTTTATTCATTGTCTTTTTCTCCCGAATCAAGAATTTTGGCTCTTGCAAATTCATTTAAATTTTCAATGACCACAATGTCATCCTTTTCAATATGTGAAATATTTTTGATAATATTATTGTCATTGTCCTTTAAAAGAACAAAGCCCTTGTTGAAAATTTCAACCATGTTGTTTTCACGAAGTTTAATATGCATTTCATCAAGAATACTGTTTTTATCTCTAATATATCTTTCTAGACTTCTTGATATATCATCTCTCTTCGTCTTAATTATATCATATTTTCTATCCATAATGGTTTTGCCGTCTATGAAATTAAGCTTCTCACCAGCTGAGTTTACATAATATTTCTTTCTCTCAATATAGTCAGAGGCTCTGAAATTAAGGTTTTCCAACATGTATGGCAAATTATGAACCATAAGTTTATATTTTCTCATTACATATTCAGCTGCAGCCGTAGGAGTTTGTGTTTCCTTGTCAGCAATAAGGTCTGCAATGGTCATATCGCTTCCATGGCCTATGCCGGTTACAATTGGAGTTTCTGATTTATATATGCTGCTTCCCATTATTTCATCGTTGAAGGTGTCAAGATCCACTTTGGATCCTCCTCCCCTTGCAATGATTATAACGTCGCATTTCTTTCTTGAATTGAGATGCTTGATTCCTGATACAACATTGAACACCGCAGAGCGTCCCTGAACAAATGAATTATAAAAGAATACTTCCAGACCTACACTACATTCCCTGAAGACCCTTTTAATATCTTCAACAGCTGCCCCTTCCAGGGAAGTTATGACACCTATTCTTTTAGGATATTCAGGAATAGCTTTCTTGTGCTCTTTTTCAAAATAACCCATTTTTTCAAGTTTCTTTTTAAGTTCGGAAAAAAACAGGCTTTCTTCGCTTTCTGCTTCCTCCACAACTTCATTTACTATTATCTGGTAGGTGCTTCTTTTGTCATAGGCTTCAACCTTACCCTTAAGGACAATTCTAGTACCTTCCTTCAATTCAAGTGACTTATGGAAGGATACACAGTTAATAATACTATCCTCATCGGCAAGAGAAAAGAATTTAAAGCCGTTTTTAGACTCTCGGTAGTCTCTTACATCACCTGTGACAACAACATTGCTTAAAATGGGATTACTGTATAAAATTTTTCTTACATAGGCGTTGAGTTCCGACACCTTCAGTGGCTTTAATTTCACAATATCACTCTTTCCATAAAAAAGACAGCTAAAGCTGTCCTGAATTTTATACTAGCTATCTTGATCTTTACTTCTGTTTAAATTTCCAAGTATACCATTTATGAATTTGTGGGCATCAAAGTTTGAATATTTCTTACTGATTTCCACAGCTTCATTTATTGACACGCTTACAGGTATGCTTTCGTCATATTCCATTTCACATACAGCAAGTCTCAGGATTGCAAGATCCACCTTTGCTATCCTGCTAAGCTTCCATCCGTTGGAATACTTTTCTATGGAATCATCAATTTCAACAAAATTCTTAACAAAATTGTTTACCGTTTCAATGAAATATTTTTCATCCACTTTCATCTCAAGTGATTCTATATATTCATCAGCATTAAACCCTTCGATTTTTTCGGTCATGTCCAGCTGATAAAAAAGTTTCATTAGTTCTTCTCTGGTTTCTTTTCTAGTCATTAATTTTCTTTTTCCTCTTCAGTTTCATCTTCCTTGGGATCTTCTTTGGGGATAACCACATTCTGTACTATTACATTTACCTTCGTAACATTAAGTCCAGTCATGTTTTCAACTTCCCTTTTAACCTTATCCTGCACCTTGCTGGCTACATCGTGTATCTTGAAACCATAATCAATGGTTATAGTCATGTCAATAACGGCATCATTATCCTTAAGCTCAACCTTTATGCCCTTAGTGTAGTTTTTCTTTGTAAAAAGACTTGAAAGTTCATCAACAAACCCGCTTGCAACGGAATTGACTCCTTCAATTTCAGAAGCGGCTATGCTGGCTATTATGCTTATAACCTCATCAGATATCTTAACCTGTCCGTCATTTAGCATTTCATGTTTTTCACTCATAATAATACCTCCTTTCAAAAGAAAAAGGGAGAATAATCTCCCTTTTTATTCTTCGTCCAATTCTACTTCTTCAATCTCTTCAATATCAAACTCTCCGAATACCTCTTCTTCAATGATTGAAAGATCGTCATCCATAAGTTCAACATATTCTTCCATTTCAGCCTGCTCTTCGTCCATATCGTCAATAGTCTCGATAATGTCTTCAAGTATATCAGCTATTGCAGAAATTGCTTTTCCTTCTTTTGTAGTTTCATCCATTTCCATTCCGTCAATAAGACCGTTTAGGTATGCAATCTTTTCATATAAGTAATCCATATTACCCTCCTATACTCTAGACAGGTATTCACCTGTTCTGGTATCAATTTTTATTTTGTCTCCAATTTCAACAAACAGCGGAACTTGTACAGTGGCTCCTGTCTCAACTTCTGCCGGTTTGTATGTAGCTTGTGAAGTATCACCTTTGAATCCTGGCTCAGTATGTACAATTTCAAGTTCAACAAAGTTTGGTGCCAGTACCTCGAAAGGCTTGTTTTGGAAAAATCGCATAGTTGCAATTGTATTTTCCTTAAGGAACTTGATTGCTTCTTCCACCTGCTCAAACTCCAGTGGAATCTGCTCAAAATTTTCTGTATCCATGAAGTGGTAAAGCTCTCCATCTGTATACAGATACTCCATTTCCTTCGTCTCGATATGTGCCTTTGGGAATTTTACTGTAGGATTGAAAGCTTCATCTCTGATAGCTCCAGTCATAACGTTTTTAAGCTTCGTTCTGACAAAAGCGGCTCCCTTTCCAGGTTTAACGTGTTGGAAATCAAGTATCTGCCAAACTCCGTTATTCCATTGTATAGTTATTCCTTTTTTAATATCACCTGCTGATATCATATTTCCTCCTGTTAATGTTTATTCTAACAATAATATTCTACCGGTGTTGGGAACAATGGTTATTTCCCTGAAGTTACCGGTTGATTGATGAAGTATGGTAATGGTCTGTGCATGTTTCGGAGTTCCATTAGCATTAAACATTATATCAGGACTCACATTGTAGTTGATCTCATAGCCTTTTCTCAAGTCTACCTTTCTTACAATCCTGTTCATTACATTCTCAGTCATTCTAACAGAGTAAAAACAATGGTCATAATGTTCCAGATCATTTGAAAGCATAATGCTGCAGGACTTCACAGGTTCAGCCATATCCATGTTTTTTACATATCGGATATCACAAACCAGTTCTTCTGCCACACTATCAAGATAAAAACCATCAATTGACAGTTTGGGAATTGCTATCATTACAATAACTGACATTAATCCAAGTACAACCACTAATTCTACTAATGTAAATCCCTTTTTATCCATACCTACCCCACTATATTTCAATATAACAAAGCAATTCAATTATATATCATGTTTACTACTAAATCAATACTAATTAATTGCATTTCTCATTAATACTGAATTTTCCAGGATATATGACTCTTTTCCCTTTTCAAAGATAATCCTGTAACTTACCAAATTGTCGTCGTTTACAGAGAATTCCATTGATTCAGCATAAACGGCAAGCTCAGAACCTTCCTCGAATATGTCTCCGTTAGCCTTGTGCATTATCCTTTTAACCTGATACAGCCAGTTGCCCTCTACAGGCATATAGGTATTTAAAGTTATCATATTGTAATCATCCCTTATTTCTATGGTCTTTGAATGAGATATCCTGCGCAGAAGATATTCATTTACAACCTGTGCCTGGTACTGAAGCTCGTTCATGTTGCTAAGTCTTTTAGTATTTTTAACATTTATAATAAAAAAAGATGATATCTGAATAATCAATATTCCAATCAGTGCAATTACCATAATGGCTTCTATTAGTGTATGACCTTTCTTGTCAGTCGCCATAAGTCATTCTCCAGTTCTTCTTGGTAAAAGGTTTAGCACCACTTGTATTATTAATCATATCAAGATTTTCAACAGGGATATCTATTGAGAGAAATCTGTTGAAATCCGTAAATGCGTCATTAAAGCTGTGCCCACTGTTTCCCAATTCCCATGCCAGATTAGTACTGTAATTATTTGTAAGGCTTTTTACTCCCTCACCTTCAATATACAGGTCACCGAAACAAATTATTGCTCCTTCAAAATTTATATTTCCATATAGATGAACATCACCTGCTGAAACTATTATACCTTTTAAATCAAAAGCCTCAGCTTCTTCTGATTCTTCAAATATAATTTCATGCTGGCTGTCAATGTTTCTTGCAGTTATATTTAAGCATTCTCCATATATGTCTTTGTCCGTATTATCGTTTTGATTGCTGCCCATATAATACGGCGGTCCAAAAATATGTATAGTCTTTGAATTCTGATTTGTTGCACAAATATAATAAGTTTCATCTTTTGAACTATCAAAATGAGTTGTGTGCGGAT
>NZ_CEZJXU010000084.1:0-7117 GCF_983023055.1 Dethiosulfatibacter sp.
GCTTTATTCAGGCGAAGCTCCTTCGCTATATTGTTATATCACTATACCACATTTTATGCAAAAAGTCAAGTGTTTTTTGTATATTTATACATATTTTTTTATTCTTTAACCAAATCAATTCAGAGAGCAATATTTTCAATTATCACCTATCTAGGTATACAATGATACCTCTTCATAATAAAAACCTCTTAAAATCCTGTCAGAATTAAAAAAACAGACGACAAAAAGCCCATAAACGTTGATATTCCAACACTTACGGGCTTTATCTATATTGATTTTTCCTCAATCCATGTAACCATTGATATTACTAAGGTGTAGCGATTGGTGAAAAGTGGGTGTGTTTTTGTCTACCCCTTACTTTTTGAGTTTGATTCTTTCTTTACTATCTCCATAAAATTGTTCTAGTGGATTCAATAAATCAATTTTTTGTGTAAGTATCTTTGTACTCATTTGAACATATCTTTGTGTCATTGTTACTGTACTATGTCCAAGTATTCTTTGCAACTGAAATGGATTCATACCATTTTCAATACATTTTGTAGCGAAAGTGTGTCTGTACTTGTGAATTCCAAAAGAATCAACTCCCCTTTCTATATGATAGTTACGAATTGCCATTTGCATTGTTGTTCTTGGAAGTTGTTCACCTTTGATATTACAGAATAAATAATCATCAGGATTATCACTTTGTCTATACCTCATATATTCCATAAGGATTTTTCTCAAAGATTTAGAAATAGGAATATATCTATCGGTCTTAGTCTTTGTAGTTGTCAAAATCAACATGCTTTGTTTAAGGTCAAGATTTTTGATCGTGATATTTCTAACTTCTTTGGCTCTTACACCTGTACCGAGTAAAAAATTTATAAGTATCCAAGTTCTATACTTACCAAAGAATTTCATCTTAGGTTTTTCAAGAAGTCTTTCAAGTTCATCATCTGTATAGATTTCTTTCATAACTTTGTCTTCTTTTAATTTCTTCCAATGAAAACTATCTTCTTTGACCAGTCCTTTTTCAACTCCTAGATTCAAAGTTGCAACAATCCTTTTGACGTAACTATTTACAGTGATATTTTTTATTTTTCTTGTATCTTTTAGCCAATATCCAAAATCCTCTAAAAATTCCGTATTCATACTTGATATAAGCAAAGTGGAAGTATCTATGTATTCATTTAAATATCCAAGCACACTGTAATGGTGGTCAGTCGTTTCTTTAACTGCTCCTTCAAATTCAAGATTTTTCATCTTGATTTTAAATAATTCGTTGTACGTCATACTCGAACTAATATCCATACTTAATCTTTTCTTTTTTTGTGCCATTTTAAACACCTTCCTATATTTTTTTATATAAAAAAGCTTTAAAATTTATGGTTCAATCCCACTTATTTTACCCTTTTAGGATAAGCCTATGTTTAATATTCGACACTCGTTGTGAATGCTTGTTCTCATTGATTTTCCAACGCTTTCGGTAACACGGAAACTCATATAATAATGTCGAGCCCAATAGAAAACAAACCAATATAAGGCAATAAAAAATCACCTGCTTCTAGGTGATTTTTTTGATTCTTCCAATATGAACTTGCCGTATCCAAGCAAAAGAAATATATCTCCTATGCTTATTGTCTTATTAAAGGGATAAGGTTTCTTCAGCATTATTATGTCGGCTAAAAAAGAAAACCTGGTTTCAGTAGTCATGACAGTATGTATAAGATCCTTGCCTGATATCAGGTAAATATAGTTCTCCCATGCTCGTGCATATTCAGGCGGTATCCTAACAGGCATTTGCATACCGTTGAAAAGAATTACTATAAAGTTTAGCATAGTTCCTATGAAAAGTATCTTCATATATCCCTTTTTAATATTTAGAACCACACCTACCAATAGAAACTGGTATGACAAGAGATGAATCCACATAAAGTAGTCCGTTACAAATACACCTACAGCCGTATCTCCATACCTCTCCACAATGAACATGCTTAAATACTGCAGAAAAAAACTTGCCGGAAATAAAGCAAGTCCTTTTATTTTTACTTTTGAAATATTTTTCAAATCATTTTTTTTAATTACAGCTAGTATTAAAGATATTATTAGCGTTATTACAACCTCGTGACTCATTATGCAATACCTATGTCCTTATTCTCAGATTCGGATTTTGTTGCAGCAACTTCACATTCCTTATCCTCCTGAAGAAACTTCGAATTATCCATTTCCTTTCCCTTATTTTCCCCTTCGATACCTTTCTCGTACTTCTTAAGGACCTTCACGGACACTTCAACTATATCAGGATTGAACTGTGTACCAGCATTGTCGATTATCTCCTTTAGTGCCGTTTCAACCGAAAGAGCCTTTCTATAAGGCCTGTCCGTAACCATGGCATCAAAAGAATCCGCAACAGTCAAAATAGTAGTTTCAAGAGGTAGTTCTTTGCCAAAGAGGCCGTCAGGATATCCCCTACCGTCCCATCTTTCATGATGATGCTTCACTATGTCCATTACATGGCTTAAAAAGCCTATATCCTTTATTATATCGTATCCTACAGAAGGATGACTCTTTATTATGTCAAACTCATCATCTGTAAGTTTTTCCTTCTTGTTAAGAACATTGTCGTTAACTCCAATTTTTCCTATGTCGTGAAGTAGGGCTGCATTTCTTATGGTGTCTACCTGAGCTGGGTTAAGATCCATTTCTTCAGCTATTGCAACGGCATATTTTCCAACCCTGGCCGCATGACCACTTGTATAAGGATCCTTTGCCTCAATTGCATTGATAAGTGCCTTGACAGTGTCGTAATAATTTTTCTTCATATCCGCATAAAGCTTAAATGAATATCTTGATAGCATCAGTGGTATAAAGAACATTACAACTGCACCAACACCATAGCTGTCGTGAGCTTTTGCAATTATTATACCTAAAAGACCTATAGCCATTACGCTTACTATAGTTCCTCTAAAGTTTTCTAACCATATATTAAAGAATTTACCTCCAGACAAGTTATGAATCAAAAATGTCATGAGTAATGTATTTACCAATAAAAAAGTTATCATTGTACCTGCAGAAGAAACAGGATCAATATCTCCTAGGTAGTAAAACCTACCATGCAAAAAAATATATACCATGCCTGAAAGACCTGTATATATTATATTCTGAGAAATATTAAAAAGTGATTTAAATATCGGAGTATTAAAAATATGGGTATACCCTATATCATCTATATATGGTCTGCAAAAAGTTATTCCCATAGCCCCTACTAAAACTGCAGACAGGGGACCTTCAGAAATAATTGTTGCAAAAGATATTGCAAAGGCAACTGTTACTGCACCAATTCCAGGCAACTTAACCATGAATGTTTCAGCAATAACCGCAAGAATTCCCATTATAAAAACCATGTTCCAATTTTTAACTACATAATTATTGTTTAAATAAACTAATACGGATACTGCAAGAATGAATACTATTAATATATATCTTCTAGCTCTTACAGGTATTTCAGACATTATATCCTCCAAATAATATATATATAAAAGACCAGCAGTTTAAAAAACTGTTAGGACATTAAGCCCACTTGTAACCAGCGCCACTTGCCAAAACAAATGTTAATATTGTGATTGCTATTGGTAGTATTTTTTTCATGATAAAGCCTCCATAGGTTTACTCTGTCTTTTCGCTATAAAGAGCAGGCATTTCCGCTTCGCTAAATCATTTAAAAAACTACTTTTTTATTATGTTTGTGTGCTGGTCTTTTATAATCATGTTAAATCATTTGTTTATCTACTCTTTGCAACACTTCTGTTGATTGCATTGAGCGTAGCCTTTACAACGGCTTCAGGCTTTGAATGCTCTACAAAAGCACTCCCGCAGAGAATTACTTCTGCTCCTCCATAAACAAATGTTACCGCACTGGTAACAACTTCCTTACCAGCAAGCAATCTGCTCTCTATATCTTCCAATAGAAGGCAGTTGTTAAATCCAATGGAGCTTTCAACGGCTCTAAGTCCAGCTTCTGCAGACAGTCTAAGAGTATTCCTGTCTGTTTTAACTCCTGTAGCTTCTCCATTGTGTATTCTGTCATCCATCTCAAGATCCACCTTTACGGTTGTTGTCCTAAGATTGTTTTCAGCTTTTACAGACTTGAGTTTAAGTCTAAAGTTGTTATCTATACTTAGATTATCAGATATCTGAGCGATACTAATTTTCTTGTAATCAACATTTATATCATATTTGGAAATAAGTACAGACTGCACATCTCTGCATATCTGCTTAGTATTCCTGGAGGAATCCGCCAATAAATGAATTTCCTCTATTACGTCATCTTGATTTGCTACTATTTTACCCGAAATAACCGATTTAAGATTTGTGAAATATTCTTCTATCTCTTTGAAATCCATATTTTACCCTCCCAAGCTGTATTACATTATATTCTACACCATTTCTTGTGATTTGTGAATTAATTTTTAATAATTAATTCATTAATAATCTATACTTTAACAAATTTTAAAAACAAATAAAAAAGGTAAACTACAATTTATAGTTTACCCCTTTAAAACAAATTTATTCATTTATAGTTTTTTTGTAATTTAGTTGTAATATTTCTATTAGATAAACAAGGTTGCATCAGATCTTTCGGATGCTGCAAGGAATGATGCAACTCCACCATATTCCACTCCATCAATCAACTCTTCTTCCTTTATACCCATTACATCCATTGACATGGTACAAGCTATCAGCTTCACTCCATTTTTCGTCGCTGTTTCCATTAGAGTATCAAGTGTATCCACATTTTTTTGCTTCATTATTGATTTCATCATAACAGTACCCATTCCAGCCATATTCATGTTTGAAAGCTTAAGTTTTCCTGTTCCTCTTGGCATCATAAACCCGAACATATTTTCCATTAAAGTTTTCTTAACAGATACATTTTCAGGTTTTCTAAGAGCATTCAGTCCCCAGAATGTGAAGAACATGGTTACATCCCTTCCCATGGCAGCAGCACCGTTTGCTATTATGAATCCTGCAATGACCTTGTCAAGTTCTCCACTGAATATAACCATTGACTTGTCTGTTCTTTCACCGGTTTCTTCTGCAATAGCATCTTCCTTAAGCCCCTTCATGATTGTTGTTACTATAACCTTGTTTTCGGATTTTATATCTACAAGAGTATTGCCGGTTCTCTTGCACCATTCAGACACATCTGCCGCAAATCCCATGTCTGTTGAAGTAACCTCCACAAGGTCGCCGTGGTTCATCGTCTTGATTGTTTCAAAGACCTTCATTATAGGTCCCGGACACTGAAGTCCCGAACAATTCAGGGATATTTTTTCAACATCTATACTGTTTACTCTTTTCATCTCGTTATCTCCACTTTTTCCGCCATTTTCACTGTTTGTGTCTTTAGTTCCCAAAATATTCTTCAAAAGCATACTATTCGGCATATAATTGATTGCATTCAATGTTGCCAAACCACCGCTTAAATTTTTAACATTTTCAAAACCATGCTGTTGAAGCAACCTTGCCGCAATGTAACCTCTAAGTCCCACTGCACAGTAGATAAATATCATTTTGTCCTTATCAAGTTCATTTATTCTGTCCCTCAAACTGTTGAGAGGTATATTTACTGACTTTTGGAAGCAACCAGTATCAAGCTCATCTTCATCTCTAACATCAAGAACAATATAGTCATTTTCATCATATTGCCCAAGATTATTCCAGTGTATAACGTCGACATTTCCCTTAAGAATGTTTTCTGCAACATATCCTGCCATATTTACAGGATCCTTTGCCGATCCGAATGGAGGTGCATAGGCAAGTTCAAGCTCTGTCAAATCATATACTGTTCCGCCAAATCTTATTGCAGTGGCAATTACATCTATTCTCTTTTCCACACCTTCAAAGCCTACAGCTTGTGCCCCAAGAATCCTGCCATCTACTGGAGAGAATAAAAGCTTCATATTTATCTTTGAAGCATCAGGATAGTATCCTGCATGGTTGTTTGGATGAATATACACATATTGATAGTCTTTACCAAATTCCTTGCCAAGTGTCTTTAGTATCTTTTCATTTGATCCTGTTGCCGACACTGTCATATCGAATACCTTTGCTACTGAAGTTCCTTGAGTACCCTTGTAAGTTGTATTCTTACCTGCAATATTATCAGCTGCAATTCTACCTTGCTTGTTTGCCGGTCCAGCTAGAGGAATCATTGTTTCAACATCGTTTATGAAATCATTTATTTCAACTGCATCTCCAACTGCATAAATGTTTTCATCATCGGTTCTCATATACTTATCTACTACAATACCGCCTCTTTTGTTTGTTTTAAGGCCTGCATTCTTTGCTAATTCTCCATTTGGTCTTACACCTATTGCCAGTATTACCATATCGGCATCAAGAGTCTTTTCACTATTGAGAGTTATAACTGTAGTCCCATCCTTGTAGTCAAAACTTTTTACTCCATCATTCAGTACAAGCTCCACATTTTTCATGTTTACATGCTGATGAAGAATTTGTGCCATTTCAAAATCTATAGGTGCCATTATTTGATCGGCAAGCTCTACTATTGTTACTTCTATTCCAAGTTCGTGAAGGTTTTCAGCCATTTCTATGCCGATAAATCCTCCACCAATAACTGCAGCCTTCTTGATTTTTTTATTGTCCACAAAACTTTTTATAGCATCAGTGTCAGGAATATTCCATATTGTAAATATATTGGAAGCGTCTATTCCAGGAATGGGAGGTTTCAAAGGTGAAGATCCTGGTGACAATATAAGCTTGTCATATGATTCCTCATACACTTCTCCAGAGTCCACCTTCTTAACATTGACTTTTTTGTTTTCCTTGTCTATTGACAACACTTCACTCTTAACTCTTACATCAATATTGAATCTTGCCTTCATTGCTTCGGGCGTCTGAACCAAAAGTTCTTCCCTTTCTTCTATAACATTGCCTATATAATAAGGCAATCCACAATTTGCAAAGGATATATATTCTCCTCTTTCAAACATTATAATTTCAGCATTTTCATCATTTCTTCTAAGTCTGGCAGCTGCACTCGCGCCTCCTGCAACTCCACCAATAATTATTACTTTCATTTTATTATATCTCCTTTTCCTAATAGCTTAAGCAT
>NZ_CEZJXU010000085.1:0-7099 GCF_983023055.1 Dethiosulfatibacter sp.
GATTATTGCTGGTATCAATGTTGGTCTTAGGATCTTTGGCAGGATGCAGCACAGGAACAGGTAATGAAACACCAGCAGAGGCACCGGTTGAGAAAGGTGATGCAGCAAACAAGGCATTGCTTGTAGTGAGCTTTGGTACAAGCTACAATGACACGAGAGAAGCAACTATCGAAGCTACAGAGAAGGTTTTGGCAGACGCTCATCCTGACTATGAATTTGTTAGAGCATTCACTGCACAAATTATAATCGACAAGTTGAAGGAGAGAGACGGTCTTGAAATATTCAATGTTGAAGAAGCAATGGACTACCTTGTAGAAAATGACTTCGGAACTGTATTGATTCAGCCTCTACACGTAATGAATGGTGCAGAGTATGATGACCTTATGGCTGTAGTTGGGGAATATGAAGAGAACTTTGCTGATGTTAAAATTGGAGCACCACTTCTTTCCAGCACTCCGGATTTTGAAAATGTTGTTGAAGTAGTGGCAGGAGAAATGCCTGAGCTTCAAGAAGGAGAAGCACTTCTACTTATGGGACACGGAACTCATCACCATGCAAATACTGCATATTCTGCACTTGACTATATGTTCAAGTACAAAGGATATGAAGATGTATATGTAGGAACTGTCGAAGGATTCCCAACTCTTGACGCTATAATGGAGCAAATTGAAGACAAAAACTATACTAAGCTTTATCTTATGCCTCTAATGATTGTCGCTGGAGATCACGCAAACAATGACATGGCAGGAGACGAAGAAGATGCATGGAAAATGATTCTTAAAGCTGAAGGATACGATGTTGAGCCAGTACTTATGGGACTTGGTCAAATGGAAGGAATTCAGCAAATGTATCTAGAGCACCTGGATGATGTAATATCAGGAGAACACGCAGAATAATATGAAATCAAAGATATTAGTTTTAATGTTAATTTTATCATTGTCATTTATCATAGGATGCTCAACTGGAAATTCAGATACAAATGAAGTTGACAGTGCTGATTATGCCATATCATTTATTGATGATATGGGTAATCAGATTAACCTGAATAGCCCCTGTGAAAGAATAATCCCTCTTTATTCAGCCCATACTGAAAACTTGTTTTTCCTTGGAGCTGAAGATAGTTTGATAGGCGCCTACAAGACATCTATTTATCCTCCAGAGGCGGCCTTTCTTCCCAGATACCTGTATCAGGAAGATCCGGAAAAGATAATTGCTGCAGACCCAGACGTAGTGATAATAAGGCCCTTCATAAATAGAAAATCTCCAGAGTTTGTTGAGGCGCTGGAAAATGCAGGTGTGCTGGTGGTGTCCCTTTATCCCGATAGTTTTGACGGGTTTGACGAGTATATCGAAAAACTTGCTCTTTTGTCGGGAAAAACAGAGGAGGCTGAAAAGCTTCTGAAGGAATTTCATGAGAATATCCATGGTATATCCCAGTTGACAAAGGATATTAAGGACAAAAAGACTATATTTTTTGAATCTACAGATGTAAATATAAGAACAGTTACATCTGATTCGATGCCGGGTCGTGCAATCAGATTTGCAGGGGGCATAAATGCAGCGGGAGACATTCCGGCTATGAAAGCGGGATCTTCAATTGCTCCTTTCGGACTTGAAAAAGTAGTTGAAATTGGAGAAAATATTGATGTCTACATCTCCCAAAGGGGAGCCATGAACTGTGGTGGCAATGAAAAAACCATAACTCAGCGACCCGGCTTCAAAACCATAAAAGCAGTAAAGAATCACAAAGTATATACAATAAATGAAAAAATGATATCGTCACCGACATTTAGATACATTAAAGGTGTTGGAGAATTTTCCAGGTATCTATATCCGGAGATTTTCGATTCAGTAGAAGAAATAATCAGCGGCGAACAACTTACAAGAGAGGTTTATGCCGAACTTGTAACAAAGTGTTTTCACTTGTCGGTATACACACCGTCATCTTCCCATTATTATGAAAAAGAGTATTCTGGACATACATACGGATTGTTTCAGGATGTGAATTGGGATGATGAGAGATTTGATTATGTGGAAACTGCAGTTATTGCAGGTCTAGTGGATTCATTCAAAGTTGATGGAAGTGAATATTTCCATCCCAAGGAATACATAACAAAAGACGAGCTTGCAAAAACGGTATTTCTACACGGTGAATATGCAAACATGGAAGGTCAAATTTTAATAGCAGACATTGAAGACTCAGATCACCAAAAGATTATTCAGAAGCTAGTAGATCGCAAAATATTCATCCTTGATTCAGAAGGGAACTTCAATCCTGGAGAAATCGTAACAGTTGAATATGCTAATGATATATTATCAAAACTCAATTAAATAACCTAATCAAAGTAGCATAATAGAAACAAAAAGATTCTCAGGACATAAAGCCCTGAGAATCTTTTTGTGTATTATTATTTCATTTTTATAAATGTATTTTCTTTTTCTGGTTTGATGATAAGTTTATAGTTCTTGTCGATTTTATAAAAATCCATTTCAACGTTTTCTTTTAGTTTTTCGAATTCTTTGCTTTTTATGTTTTCATCTACGACCATGTCAAAAGCTACAATTTTCTTTCCTCTTTCCGTTACAATTCTAAGATCATGAATTTCCTTTATTTCATTATAGGTTTTGATGATTCCCTCCACTTCTGCTCTTACAAAGGTAGTGGCATGACATGATTCGTCAATTGGATCTACATGAATAAGAAGTTCTATTCCATATTTTTCATTGATTCTACTTTCTATATTGTCGATTAAATCATGTGCATAAATAAAGGAATGGGAGGCCGACATTTCAACATGAATGGTACAAAGTTTGGTTACGGGACCATAGTCATGGATTCTCAAATCGTGTGCTCCTTTAATATTGTCACAGCTTAAGATGAAATCCTGAATATTTTTATAAAGGTCTTCATCGGGTCTTGTACCTATCAATGAGTTGAATGTATCTTTCATTAAACTTAAACCATTGTATCCTATAAATAATGCAACCAGCACTCCCGCTACTCCATCAAAGGAAAATGTGCTGTATCTTGACAATATGAAAGACAAAATGACTGTAGATGTTGCAAGGATATCAGCAATGCTGTCCAAAAGAACCGCATCAATATTCTTTGATTGTATGAAGGTGTTAAGCTTCTTGTTAAATAGAGCCATCCATAGTTTAATCAGTATGGAAACTATGAGTATTATAACTGCAATATAGTCAAACTTGACAGATTCAGGATTTAGAATCCTTTCTCCGGATGATTTCAGAAGCTCATAGCTGAAAATAAGAATTATTACAGAGATGAGCAGTGTTGAAATGTATTCGAATCGTCCATGACCGAAGGGATGATTCCTGTCTGCAGGAAGGTCTGAATATTTGAATCCTATGAAGGAAGCTATATTTGTGCCCAGATCGGCAAGATTGTTGAAGGCATCAGCAGTAATAGAAATACTGTTTGTAGTTATTCCTACAATAAATTTTGAAATAAAAAGAAGAACATTACAAAGAGCTCCAGTAAAAGCGCTTAAATATCCAACTGATTTTCTTGAAGGTGTTTCGTTTTTAAAGACTAATCTAATTAAGTATTCGTTCATAAATCACCTGCGGAATTATTATTTGTTATAGATTTATAATAACATATATGAGGATTTAATTATATACTCATAATGCTGAAAACATGTCAAATTATATTATTTCAAGAAATTTATTTGAATACTGAATATTATTTATGATAAAATAAAAAGAGGACCACATAATGCATTTAAAGAATAGAAAAGACAAGGACCTTACGATAAAAGGGAAAAAGAAGGCTGTAAACGAAAAACTTAAGTGAGAGTGATTTGATGAACAGATTGATGATAAGAACAAGGCAGACTCTAAGAAAACAGACCAGGAAGTCTTCTAGATATCCAGAACCTTCCGTAGTTATAAAACCAGGCAGCTCAAAACAGGCAGCATTATATCTAAAGGACAAAAATAAGGAGAAGATTCTTGTTGTTACGGATAAAAACATAATAAAACTAGGTATAATGGATGACTTTGTATCTTCACTAAGAAGAAACGGACTTGATTATATTGTTTTCAACAGTATAATTGAAAACCCGACAGTTGATAATATTGTTGAAGGTGCCCAAGTATACAAAATTAATCATTGTGATTCAATAATAGGATTTGGTGGAAGAGCGGCAATGGACGGAGCCAAACTCATTGGAGCAAAAGTTTCTAATAGAAAAGATATCTATGCCATGAAGGGAAGGAACAAGTTGAGGAGAAAACTTCCAACCTTTGTTGCAGTGCCTACATTGGCAGGAACGGGAAGCGAAGCTGATTTCAAGGCTGTAATTACGGATACCAACAGGTTTGAAAAGATTACAATTATAGATAAGAAGCTTCTGCCTGAAATTTCCTACTTGGATTCAAACTTAATGAAGGAATTGCCGTCACAAGTCCTTGCTTATTCAGGAATGAATCTTCTTGCCAAGACTGTAGAATCATATTTGAGTAAATACTGCAATAAAACAGCTGAAAATTATTGTATTGAAACTACAAAGATTGTTTTTGAAAACCTTGAAGCTTTCCATGTAAATAGAATGGATACGGAAGCAGGAAGCAGTCTTTTTACTGCATCGTATTATTCGGGCAAGGCAAATATGGTTGCCCTTACGGGATATGGAGACCTTATTGGTTATTACTTAAGCGATGCATATGGAATTTCCCATAGCTATGTTTTGTCGGTAATATTTCCACATTTACTTGAAATATCAAAGGATAAGATTTTAAAAAAGCTTTCAAATCTTGCGGTTATTGTAAATCTTGGAAGTGAAGATGAGGATGAAACAATTCTTAGTGATAGATTCATATCCAAGATAAAGGAAATGAATGCTAACATGGGCATTCCTGAACATATTAAAGGATTAAGAGAAAGAGATATAAAAGTCATAGCAGGAATAATTGAGAAAAACAGCAATCCGGTAGTGCCGGCACCTAAAATATTGGGTTCCGAAGATTTTGAAAAGCTTCTTTATTCAGTTCTTATAAATAAGGAAGAAGATGAAATAGTCTATAGTGATATGGAATTGGACTAGTATGGTATAATTCTAATAAGGAGCTGGTTTTATGATAATCAAAGAAATAGAAAAGAAATTATTGAAATTTATATTTGATCCGAGAAATGACAATAAATTTGGCTACAATATTTTTGTACTAATTGACGGGAAAAAAGCCTTAATGATTGATTCGGGTTACCGTATGCACAGCACCGAGGTTAAGGAAAACCTTGAAGAAAAGGGAATAACCATTGAGAGTGTAATAATAAGTCATTTCCACCTTGATCATATAAATGGTTTAAACGAATTGCCCGATGCACATATCATAGGCAGTGCCGACTATGAAAAGACTCTGGATATATACGTTGATGCCGAAAAACATCATATATACACTCCTGATATAAAAATTGATGATATATACAGTTTTAAATTCGGTGATTTTGACATAGAAATCAAATCTTTTCCAGGTCATGCAAACTGTAGTTTGTTGACCACTATCAACAATAAATATGTTCATGTAGGAGACGAACTAATGTTTTCAAATGAAGGTGTGCCTGTACTTCCTTTAATCGAGAAAAGCCATATAAAGAGACATATTACTTCTCTCGAGAAGCTTAAGGATTATACCAAATATATCATATTGCCAAGCCATGGTAAAATAATAAGAGATAAAGATTTGCTTCTTAAGGATATAGAGAACAGGCTAAAGTATTTGAAAGCTGTTGACTCGAAATCCAAGAAAATATCCTATGAGGAAGCTGTCAAGGAATGTGATGAAGAGTTTTTACACTCTGAATATCATGAAATAGTTTATAAGGGTTAAATGTATAATTAATGGAATAGTCCCAATGGGGCTATTTCTTTGTATAAAAATTTCATTAAATTTGTAGGAAATAACAATATCTTTGATAAAATCCTTTGAGGAGTAAGAAATGATAGGAAATATTACTAAAATAACTGAAGAGATATCTGGAGAACTTATTGAAATGAGTGAAAAGATATTGAACAGGCCAGAACTAGGGAATGAAGAATATTTTGCATGTTCCATTCATGTCGATATTTTAAGAAAATATGGATTCCAGATTGATGAAAAATATCTAGGCGTAGAAACAGGTTTCAAAGCTGTATATGATTCCAAGAAAGAAGGGCCAACAATAGCATACCTAGCGGAATATGATGCATTGCCGGGTATTGGACATGGCTGTGGACACAATATTCTGGGTACTGTAAGCACCGGTGCAGGAATAGTTCTAAAGCATCTTGTAGATGACATTGGTGGCAATGTTGTGGTTTTTGGAACACCTGCAGAAGAAACATGCGGAGCAAAGGTAGAATTTGCAGATAAGGGTGCCTATAATGATATTGACATTGTTATGATAGCTCATCCAAGCAATGCATATTCCAAAAGTGGAACCTCATTATCAATGGAAGCATTGCAGTTCGAATTCAGAGGTAAAACCGCCCATGCTGCTTCATCACCTGAAAAGGGAATAAACGCCCTTGATGCCGTGATAAACACCTTTAATAACATCAATGCACTTAGACAACAGATAAGAACAGATGCAAGGATTCACGGAGTAATACCAGAAGGAGGAGAAGCTGCAAACATTATACCTGATTATTGTGTGGCAAGGTTTTATGTTAGAGCCAAGACCAAATCATATTTAAATGAACTTGTTGAAAAGGTTAAGAACTGTGCTCGGGGTGCATCACTTGCAGCAGGAACTACTCTGGAAATTTCAAACTATGAATACAGTTATGACAACATGGTTACAAATGAAACCCTTTCAAAAGTTTTTACCAGCAACCTTGAAAAAACAGGTGTTAAAAGAATTTTTAACTCAGATGATTCACTTGGTTCTGTAGATGCAGGAAACGTAAGTCATAAATGTCCTACTATTCATGCTTATTTCGATATAACAAACGACAGGAACATAACCGGTCATACGATTGAATTCAGGGACAGTACAAAAACTGAATATGCCTACAACAATATGAAAAAAACCATAATCGCCCTTGTTTATACAGCGGTAGAAGTAATAGAAGACGAGGTTCTTTTGGAAAAGATT
>NZ_CEZJXU010000086.1:0-7093 GCF_983023055.1 Dethiosulfatibacter sp.
TGGAAATGTCTATTCGCTCTCCTTTGCCTGTATCCTTTTTCCTGTATAACGCTCCCAGTATTCCTATGGTCCCATAGAGTGCTGCTGTTATGTCTCCAAGCGATGAACCCACTCTTGTAGGCTTCTCCTGTCCAGTTATACTCATAAGACCGCCCATTGCCTGAATCACCGCATCATAAGCCGGTTTTTCCCTCATGGGACCTGTTTGACCATACCCTGAAATCGAACAGTAGATTATATCAGGCTTTATCTTTATGACATCATCATAACTGATTCCAAGCTTTTCCATTGTACCTGGCTTATAGTTTTCTATGATAATATCGGCTTCCATAACTAGTCCGTTGAATATTTCATGACCCTCTTCAGTTCTAAGATCTACTGCAAGGCTTTTTTTATTTCTGTTGATACTCATGAAATATGTGCTCTCCCCATTTACAAAGGGGCCAACTTCCCGTGAATCATCACCTTTATCAGGTTTTTCAATTTTAATTATTTCTGCACCCATGTCCCCAAGTATCATGGAACAATAGGGACCCGATAAGACTCTTGTCAAATCAAGAACTTTTATGCCTTTCAAGACACCCATTTAATCACTTCCTGTAAATTATTATTATATAGTCTTTTTTATTTAATTTCTTTTTACAAAAAACAAAAACAAGAAAATGGTATACCATTCGCCTGTTCTCTATACTCTATGCTCTATCAAGCATTACATTTAATTTTATAAATTTCTCTGTATTTCTCTAATACTACTCTATATACGGCCAGAAGCCACTCTATACTCTATTCTCTATTTCTAAATTCATACTCTCTATATACATAAACTAACACATTGTGCAATTTTTGTCAATACATAAATACTTTGAATATTAGTATCCTGTTAAATATTCACGTGTCCCAAACCTAGTCTACTATGGTTTGACAAAGCATGATATGCGGAATTGCCGTACATTGCAACTGCTATCCAATGATCGCTGCTCACTATAGCAATTTTAATATATAGATTGGCATCTAAGGGCATGTCAAGCATAAGACCTCTACTTGCCTCCTGCGCCGCATGTATAAGTCCGTGAATTTGATGTGCTTCCTTTTTAATTACATTTAGATTAAGTGCTGCACCTACACAGGAGTTGATTATCTTTTTCTTCAATTCCCCACCGTGACCAGCAACCTCTGTTACAACAACATTGTATCCAAGTTCTTCAATAAATTTTCTGACAAAGGATTCCTTGGCTTTGTTTTCCACCATAGAAACAAAAACAGCGGTTTTGGCTATATCAATCTGTCCATTTTTTGTTATTGTTTCCCGTATAAATTCCTTATTCATATCTCCACACTCTCGTCTATAGTTCTGTTACCAAAGAATTATACCATTAATATTATATTATATCAATCTAATATAATATTAGTTTATACCCATCAACTTTCTAAAACAAAGCTATTATTATTACGTTAACCACCTAAATCCAATACCTGCTAAACAAGTCTGTAAGTATTGTAATTCATATATTCAACAACTTCTATTTCATCCACATATGATAATTTTTCAAATATTCCCACGGGATTTTTGTTACCACGTTTTTCCAGGAAGGAAACTATTTCAAATTGATTCATTGGATGTCTCTTGATTATGCTCATAACTGCATACACATCATCTTCAATTTCACTGTAGAATCCGTCGGATACCAACTGATCTATAGATATGCCTTCAAGCATTTCAACTGCAAGCTCCATCTTTTCACTGCCTACTTTCTTGACATAGGATTCCGCCGGAGGTCTCACTGGAGTATTTATATATAGCTTGTCATAATTTATTCTAGTCAGTATCTTCTTGAATTCTATAAGGTTATCCACAGAATCATTATAACCCTTCACAAGCATTATCTCTATCCACAACTGTCCCTTGTAGTGGTTAGAAAACTCGATAAGTCCTTCTAGCATATTATTATAGTTTATGCTTCTGGATGGCCTGTTTATCCTTGTAAACATATTTTCATTACATGCATCAATTGAAGGAAGGACTATATCTGCCTTCATAAGGTCCTTTCTTATCTTTTCATCATACATTAGAGCACCATTTGTGATAACAGCAACTGGCTTATCGGTCATGGTCTTTATTTTTTTAATAAGTCTACCAAGCTCACTGTATAAAGTGGGTTCTCCCTCTCCGACTATTGTAACTACATCGTAGTATATGTCTTTCTTGGAAATATCCTGAAACTCCTTTAAAATCTCCTTCAAATCAAAGAATTCATTTCTTTTGTTTGTAAGATTTTTTGTTCTACCTAGCTGACAATATACACATGAATAATTACAATACTTTTTTGGTATGGGGCTTATACCCAGTGAAATACCCATTCTTCTTGAAGGCACCGGACCATAAATATATTTGTAGATTCCCATAGCTTATCCTCCTGTTTATGTATTATATGCTGGTATTTTTTATGAATTCATTTCTTTTTTGTTTTTTACATATGTTCTTCTGTAACTGATAAAGGCTATTATTTTTACTAGTATCGTAAGATATAAAAGATAAACAAAGCTGTCATTGTTTGGGAAAAGCATTAAAAGCAAAATAGACAACATAAACATTACAGTTGCACTTTTGCCAAAAATATTGGAAGGAATTACCATCCGCTCCTTCCTGAAATACAGTATTAGACCCGAAACAATCATGAAAAGCTCCTTTGCCACAACCACAATAGGTATTATGAATGGAATTCTGCCTGAAATATATAAACATATGAGCACTGTTATTAGCATTACCTTGTCAGCAAATGGATCAAGTACCTTTCCTATTTCCGTAATAAGATTGTATTTTCTTGCAAGGTATCCATCAAGGAAATCAGTTAGGGATGCAATTATATATACAAGCAATGCAAGAGAATGTGCATTTTTAATTTCGGAAAAAAATACAAAAACAAATACAGGCGCAAGAACAAGTCTAAAGATTGATAATATATTCGGTATGTTCTTCATTTGTGCCCCCTTTATAACATTTAATAATATCCCGTTTTATCCAGTTATTCCTTGTCTGGAAAAAGTCTTTTAATTATTTCATTACAGGAAAGTATTTCATTAAGTACATCAAGACTCTGACCCACCTGAATCATTCCATTTTCGACATCACCCTCTACTACCGCCTTGGCATAAATGCCTCTCATCCTGCCCTTCAACATTTCTCTTGGCTCATCGCTGTACTCGATTTCAAGATAGCTGTCAACAAACTTGTTTTTCAATACCCTTACACTATGATCAATAGTATAGCCCAGTATTACCGAGTCAATATCAGTTGATTCAACTATCCTTCTTTTTACATTTACATGAGCTGGACATTCTTCTGAAATCAAGAACCTGGATCCCATCTGCACTCCTGAAGCTCCCATAGCCACGGCAGCCATTATTCCTCTTCTATCAGATATTCCTCCTGCAGCAATTACAGGTATGTCAACATTTACTATGACATTGGTCATCAAAGCCATGGTTGTTTGTCTACCTATATGTCCTCCTGCTTCAAGACCTTCTATTATCAACACATCAGCTCCAGCTGCCTCAACCTTTTTTGCAAGCCTAAGGCTTGGTATCACAGGGATAACTATGATGCCAAGTTCTTGAAATCTCTTAATGTAAGGGATAGGATCCCCAGCACCAAAGGTGACGAAATCAGGTTTTTTTTCACATACTATATCAACTATTTCATCCTTATCTTCACCCATGAGAACTATGTTTACTCCAAATGGCTTATCCGTAAGCTTCCTTGCTAGGTCAATTTGTTCCTCCATCCAATCTGCATCATGTCCTCCGGCTCCTATGATTCCAGCTCCTCCTGCATTGGAAACCGCAGAAGCAAGTTTTGCATCGGATACAATGGCTAGTCCTCCCTGGATTAATGGATATTTTATATGAAGTATTTCAGTTATTTTCTTCTTCATTAAATGCCTCCACAATTATGAATTTATTTATTTCTGTATCTTTCTATGAGCTTCTGTTTTTCCGACCACAGGTCAAAGGACAGGTTGACAAAATATCTGTCTGGATTATCAAACCTTAGAAGTCCATCCCAAAGCTTTGAAAGTTCGTTATTAAGGTTTTCCCTAATTTCCTCAAGAGTCGGAAATTCATATGTCAGCTCTCCATTGTGCACTATGAGAGTTTGAAGCTTCTTTGCTGTAAAATTCTTTGCAGTTTTATTTATCCAAGGAGACAATGGATCGAAAAGTTTGTAAGGAGCTTTAATATCTTCTCCCTTAAAGGTTAGCAGGTCTGCAAAAGCATTTCCATTTCTATTATCATAAAGTCTCCACACTTCCTTGAATCCTGGATTTGTAACCTTTATAGCTTCTTCACTAAGCTTTATCCTTGGACTTATTCCCTCTTCCTTCTCAACGGCTACAAGCTTGTAGACCCCTCCGAAAACCGCTTCAGATCTTGCTGTAATAAGTCTTTCACCAACTCCATAGAAATCAATTGGTGAGTTCTGCATTTCAAGCTCTCTTATCTGGAATTCGTCAAGGGAGTTTGATACTGTTATTGTTGCATGCTCATATCCTGCTACATCGAGAAGCTTTCTTGCTTTCTTGGAAAGATATTCAAGATCTCCACTGTCAAGTCTTATACCTTTCTTGCCATCTCCTCCAAGCTCGTCAAAAACCTTTATTGCTTCAGGTATTCCTGACCCAAGTACATTGTATGTATCAACAAGAAGGATAGCATTGTCAGGGAAGGCCTTCACATAAGCCTTGAAAGCTGTATAGTCGTCATCGTAGAACTGCACCCAGCTATGGGCTATGGTTCCAATTACTGGTATATCGAACATTTTTGATGCCAATAGGTTTGATGTACCGAAGCAACCTCCAATATATGCTGCTCTAGCACCATATATTGTTGCATCGACACCGTGAGCCCTTCTTGCTCCAAAGTCAACAACCGGCTTATTCTTTGCCGACCTTGCTATCCTGTTTGCCTTGGTTGCTATGAGGCTCTGATGGTTCACTGTAAGGAGCAGCATTGTTTCAATAAGCTGTGCCTCAAGTATTGGTGCCTTAACGGTTATTATTGGAGTATTTGGAAATACGGGAATTCCCTCTGGTATTGCCCACACATCTCCTGTAAACTTGAAATTTTTCAAATATTCAAGGAACTTCTCCTCGAAAAGATCCATTCCCCTTAAAAATTCTATATCCATTTCAGAAAATTCTATTTCCATAAGATACTCAATGAACTGCTGAAGTCCTGCAGTAATAGCAAAGCCTCCACTATCAGGCACCTTCCTGAAGAAATAGTCAAAGTAAACGATGCTGTCCTGGTCACCATTTACAAGATATCCATTTGTCATTGTCAGTTCGTAAAAATCAACGAGAAGACTCAAGTTCTTCTCCTTTTTCCATTCAATCTTATTCATACTAAACCCTCTATATAATTATTGTTGTTGCTATATTTATATACCATTATAGCATAAAGTATACAAACAAAAAACAGAAACTCAATTTTCAGTTCGTGTTTGTTAAGGAATCTATCATATATCTATTTAATTTCGTTCATGCTCCTTGTTGCAACGATATTTACTCCTGTATCCAGGATATTTTCTATTATTATATCGCCAACCTTAACGGGGGCTTTTACCACTACTCCATTGATGACTTTCATGCATTCAAATATTAATTCTTTTGGAACAGGATTATCTGTCTTTACAGGAAGTCTTTTCAAGAATGCATTTTCTATAGAAACTGTAGTAGATACAACTCTTGTAGGACTAGTCATTTCCTTTATACCGTATATTTTTCCTCTTGGGCATTTATTCCCTTCAACTTCATATCCATCTTCAGATTCATTGCTTTCAATAACATTTATGTGACAACCTATGGGACATACTATACATATCATTTCTTTTTCTTTCAAAGTTTCTTTCATCGCCAATACTCCTATATTACCTCCACTGTAAGTTTTCCAACATTCTCACCTATTAATTCCTTCTTAATGTCTATTCTTTCCATTTCACCAGGTGCAAGATGCATCTTCTTCACTGAATAAATTTCTTCGCCGTCAGCTTTCACTGAAAGCTTTGCATCATGGTAGACGCTTCTTACTCTCATAAAGAGAGAAAGCTTGTCATCAACAGAATTGATTCTGACTTTCTGAGGCACTATGTATCCAATGCCTGACAGTGCTTCAGTTTCTATGATTTTATTATTATCAGCTTTGACTTCAAGTACAAACTTTGCTGCAGCTTTTCCTGCATGTCTGCTTTCTTCAGTCACAAAATCCACAATGTCATGTACATGTACAACATTACCACAGGCGAATATTCCTTCTATGGAAGTCTCCATTGACTCAAATACTACTGGACCACTTGTCTTGGAATCCATTTCAATTCCTGCTCCTTTTGAAAGTTCGTTTTCAGGGATAAGTCCTACTGAAAGAAGCAAGGTATCACATTCATATTCAATTTCTGTTCCTGGAATAGGTTTGAAGTTTTCATCAATCTTTTGAATCACTACGCCTTCAACCCTGTCCCTTCCCTTGATATCTGTTACTGTATGACTAAGCTTCAATGGTATATCGTAGTCATCAAGACACTGCACTATATTTCTTGTAAGTCCGCCAGAAAAAGGCATAAGCTCCGCAACTACCAAAACCTTTGCTCCTTCAAGAGTCATTCTTCTTGCCATTATGAGACCTATATCTCCGGATCCAAGGATTACAACGCTCTTGCCCACCATGTATCCTTCCATGTTCAAGTATCTCTGCGCTGTACCTGCATTGAAGACTCCTGCTGGTCTGTATCCAGGAATTGCAATTGACCCTCTTGTTCTCTCCCTGCATCCCATTGAAAGTATTATTGCTTTTGCCTGTATATTCACAAGACCGTCCACAGTGTTCATTGCAAGGATTTGCTTGTCTTTATTTATTTCAAGTACCATTGTATCCAGTTTGTAATCTATGTTTTCCCTGGAAAGTTCATCAATAAATCTCTCAGCATATTCAGGTCCTGTAAGCTCTTCCTTGAAAACTACCAGTCCAAATCCATTATGTATGCACTGCTGAAGAATTCCACCCAATTCTCTGTCTCTTTCTATAACAAGTATGGATTCAG
>NZ_CEZJXU010000087.1:0-4501 GCF_983023055.1 Dethiosulfatibacter sp.
GCTTGAATTCCTCCCTGGGCCGATCCTATCATTGCACCAAGTACAAAGATATCTTTTATTTCATCGATGTTGTAGGCGAAGATGCAGGCTATTATATAGGTGAATATTGCAAAGAAAATCATTCCTTTGGCAGTGAATTTCTTTGCAAGTCTTCCATAAATCAGGGCGCAAGGAAATGCGATTATCTGGATTATGAGAAGTATTCCAAGTAAAACAAACATGTCGAAGGAATCTCCTCCCAAAACGCTCTGGGAATATGGTACTGCCATCTTTATTATGGCGCCTACACCATCTATGTATAGAAAATAGGCTAGAAGGAAAGTAAACACTGTCTTGTGTTTTCTTATATTCTTGAATGTCTTTCCAAGTCTTGCGAAACTTTTCGTTACATAATGGGGTTCAGGATTGATATAGTGTTTCTGATGAACATTTCTTATGAGTGGTATCGTTAAAAGTCCCCACCAAAGAGCTGTGATTACAAAACCCAGCTTATAACCAAGTAGTTGGTCCATTCCTATAAAATACACTACCCCAAGGCTTATTCCGAAAGGGATTATGCTTGCTATATATCCAAAGGCAAATCCGCTTGAGGACACATAGTCCATCCTGTCATCTTCAGTTGTATCTACAAGAAATGAATCATAAAAGATATTTGCACCTGCAAATCCTAAAGCACTTAGTATGTAGAAGAATATGAGAATCTTCCACTGTCCCTGTGGTACAATTGCCAGGGCGCTTGTAAATATAATTCCCATTAGGAAGAAGAATATGAAGAATCTTTTTTTCTTGTCCTTGTAGTCGGCGATTGTTCCAAGGATAGGGCTTAGTATTGCAACTAATATGCTGGCCAGGGAGTTGAAGTAGCCTAGATCCATACTGTCACCGGCTTTGAACATTCCGAAATATATTGGAAGAAGTGCTGTGGTTATTGCCATGGAATAGGCGGAATTTCCGCAGTCGTAAAGAATCCAGCTCTTTTCAGTTTTCGTAAGCTTTTCCATAAAACCATCCTTTACTTTATATTTATTATAAGTCTATTATACTATAAATTTGAATAGGTGTTCGTGATTTTTTCCTTAATAATTTCCTTATTAATTAAGGCGTCTAACGTAGCAGAGCTGATATATAATGAGTAAATATACATTTAACAGTTAGTTAACATGGTATAGATAATATGTGGATAACTCTGTGGACAATGTGTACAACTTAGGAAAACCAATGTATACAATATTTTATATAAATTACAAATGTATGTTCGAGAATAATGAATTGTTGATAATTCAATGGCTGTAGCTGTTGCTAACGAGTGATAATATTTGGATAAATATTATACGAGAGTATAAAACATCCATGAAGTAAAGAATATATGGAAAAGTGAATTTTGTATCATTACCCTAAAAATTCATTATTGATGCGTCTTTGCCAAAGAAAATTAAATAAATACAAAATCACTTAAAGCGTTGTAATTTTATTTACAAGGTAAACTTTCAACGGCGACACTATCCACTTGCGCGTCTAACGCAACATAGTTGCTGTGTCTTGAACAAAAGATTTGATAATGCTATGTATTTCTAATATAATGGATAGGATGTATTTTACTTATTTGTTTGAAAAACGGAGGAAATGATGAAGTTAAAAAAAGCAATGTGTTTAATAATAGCCATAATGATATTATCAGTTTCAACGGGATGTTCCGCGAAGGATGTTAAAAACTACACCTTTGCAGCGGCATCTCCAGGAGGAACATACTATGCAATGAGTGGAGGTTTCAGCACCATTTTTGGAGAAATCATGGATGGATACAGCTTGAACGTTCAAACAACAGCAGGGTCAGCTGAAAACATAAGACTTGTGAACAGTGGTGAAACAGATATGGGTCTGGCAAATGGATCGGAGCTTTATTGGGCTTGGAATGATGAAGGTGTTTTTCGGGGACAAAATATTGAAGATATTAGGATAGTGGGCTTTGGATGGACAAACATCTATCACTGTGTAGTACTTGAAAAGTCGGGAATTAACAACTTTGAGGATTTCAAGGGAAAGAATATAGGTGTGGGTCCCCAGGGGTCTGCTGCAGCAATTTTCAATGAAATACTTCTCAGTGAAGGAGGAGTGTGGAATGAAGTTTCCCCCGTATATCTTCCACCTGGAGATCAGGTTTCTGCCATGAAGGATGGAAACCTTGATGTATTCGGCTATTTCAGTGGACTTCCCCTATCACTCATAATGGATCTTTCTTCTGTCAAGGATGTGAAGCTTCTTGACATTGGAATACTGGGAGACGAGTTCGGATTCAGTGAAAAATATCCATTTTACAAAACAAGCATCATACCTGCAGGAACCTACGAGGGACAAGAGGAAGATGTAGTGTCTTATTCAAACCTTACTTATATAATAGCCAACAAGGATGTACCTGAAGAAACTGTCTATGAATTTTTAAAAGCTCTGTACTCAGAGGAAGGACTGGACCATATGCATTCGGTACATACAAGGGCATCAGAGCTTTCTATGGATTCCATTGAGAAGATGGTTGACATACTTGGAATACCAATGCACCAGGGTGCAGTAAGGTTTATTTCAGCTAAGGAAAGATAAAATATGCATAACCCCTTGAAGCGTTGGTGTTATGCGGTTAAGGGAACTTTCTTTCGCATCTTAATAACCGCTTTGGTCACATGAAGCGTGACCTAATTAACGCAGCAAAGCTGCTTTCTTGAGGATTAGAGGATGAAGTATAAAAAACAGATTTTAAGGATATGTTATATAGCTTTTTCGCTGTTTTTCATTACGGCTGGAAAGTTCGGAATTTTTGCTCCACAGATAACAAGAGGTTTATTTATAGGTGGAGTTTCTTTTATTGCAATAATTGAAAATATAGTTACTGGAAAGAAATTTTCCAAATCCAGCTTTAATACCAACTACAAACTGAACCTAGCAGTGGATGTTATTCTACTTATAATGACTGTAGCATCAACCATATACTTCATTTTGGAATACTCAAATCTAGGACAGAGGGCTGGCTTGGTAAATAGTTTTGATATATTTTTCGGACTAAGCATGGTTGTTGTCTGTCTTGAAACAAACAGAAGAAAAAACGGACCAACTCTAACGTTAATTGCCTTGTTTTTTTTCATCTATAATCTGGGCGGGAGATTTTTTCCAGGTTTATTGGGACATGGAGGACTGAGTCTGGGAAGGACAATTGGATTTTTATATACCTCTCTTTTTGGTATTTACGGAAGCGTTGCTGGAATATTTTCCACCTATGTATTCATGTTTGTACTCTTTGGCGCCGTTTTAAGGATGACCGGAGGGGCTGAGTTTTTTACCCAGCTTCCTTATCTCATGACAGGGAAATCAAAGACGGGCTCAGCAAAAGCTGCAGTAGTGGCAAGCGCCCTGTTGGGATCAGTTACTGGAAGCGCCGTTGCCAATGTAATGACTACGGGGACTTTCACAATACCCCTAATGAAAAGGGCAGGCTTTGAAAGTCATGAGGCGGCGGCCATAGAAACCGCTGCATCCACTGGAGGACAGCTTATGCCTCCAATTATGGGAGCAGGAGCTTTCGTAATGGCAGAACTTACGGGGATACCATATTCAAGGATAATACTTGTTTCAGTAGCACCGGCATTTCTGTATTTTGCAAGTATTTATATAATGATAGATATGAAAAGGGACCCCTCGAAAAAAACTGTAGTAGACAAGTCGCAAGTGGCTGACTTGATCAAAAATAACTGGCATCATTTCATACCTCTTGTAATGATATTTTTCCTCCTTGTTAGAGGATTTTCTCCCGTGTTTGCTTCATTCTGGTCGATGATAGCAGCCCTTGTGACTAATTTAGTGTTTTCTAAAGAAAAGATTGGAATCAAAAAGCTACTGGATTCTCTTGAAGAAGGTGGGAAAAACATAGCATTCATAGGAATCACCGCAGGTTCAATAGGAATAATAATCGGAACGGTATATCTGACGGGACTTGGATTTAAGTTTTCAAGCGTAATACTGGGAGCTTCCAATGGAATTTTACCTCTCATGATACTCTTCGTCGCAATGGCTTCCTATGTTCTTGGAATGGGACTTACTGTCACCTCTTCATATATAATACTTGCAGTGCTTGCAGCACCAGCATTCATTGATAAGGGTGTAAGCGTTCTTGGGGCACATATGATTATTTTCTGGCTAAGCCAGGATGCCAATATTACGCCTCCAGTATGTTTGGCTGCCTACGCAGCAGCAGGAATAGCAGGAGCAGATCCTCTTAAAACGGGAGTGGCTGCCCTTAAATATGCAAAGATAATATACGTTGTACCACTGCTTATTGTCTATACACCACTTATCGATGGAAGCCCTTTGGAAATAATAATTGTAGTTTCAATAAGTATTTTGTTGGTATTTATGCTCCACAAGATATATAATATTGTTAAAATGAAAAGAATGACAGAGTAAATATACACCATGGAGGATAGGGAATGATTACTACATATATTATGGCAGGGGG
>NZ_CEZJXU010000087.1:4515-7090 GCF_983023055.1 Dethiosulfatibacter sp.
ATTTTGGCCATTGTCAACTAAGAAAAGACCAAAGCAGTTGTTGAATCTGGCATCTGAAAAATCAATGATAAGGGAAACTGTAGATAGGATTCTGCCAATAATAAGACCGGAAAACATATATATTGGAACAAACATTCTTCAGGCGGATGATATTAGGAAAGAACTTGGTGATATACCTGCGGAAAATATAATTGTAGAGCCTGAGTTCAAGGACACTGCGGCTGCCATAGGATATGGAGCCCTTGTGATAAAACAAAAGCATGGGAATATTCCAATGATTGTATTGCCAGCCGACCATATAATAAAGGATGAGATAGGCTTCAGACATATATTATTGAAGGCTGTTGAAGAATCAAAACGAGGAAATATCATAACTCTTGGAATTAAGCCAAATAAGCCTGATACTGGATATGGATATATCGAGACTAATTCCACGGTGTCTGTTGATTTGTTCAAATCCACATCGATTGATGTAGTTAAATTCTGGGAAAAGCCTGATATAACAATGGCTACGGAATATATAAATTCAGGAAAGTTCCTGTGGAACAGTGGCATGTTCGTATTTACCACAAACATGATTCTTACTGAATTTGAAAAGCATTTGCCAGACCACTACAAGATACTTATGGAGATTAAGAGCATACTTAAAAATGACGATGTGAACTTGAAATCACATTTTGACAAGTTTGAGAAGGTATCCATAGACTATGGTGTAATGGAGAAAACTGACAAGATCAAGACTATTCCTGTAGATTTCGGATGGAATAATATTGGGAATTTCACTGCTCTTGAAGAAATATTTGAGAAAAACCAGAACGGTTCCATAAACAAGGCTGAAAAACTGATTGAGATAGACTCAAAGAACAATATAGTAATATCAAATCAGACAGTTGCTCTTGTGGGAATTGAAAATGCAGTGGTTGTGGAGAAGGATGGAAACATCCTCATCTGTAGTAAGGACTGTGTACAGAATATCAAAAATGTTCAAGACAAGCTGTAGTAATATATAAAACCCCAAAATACAAAAGGGACGGTTCTTTTTGTATTTTTGATATTTGAATCTAGTAATTTTAATTTTGGAGACGGTTTCTTTTGAGGCCGTCTTTTTATAGCTTTCTTGTAGCTTAGGAAAGTTAAAATATACATAATCCCTTGAAGCGTTGGTGTTATGCTATTAAGGAAACTTTCCTTCGCGTCTTAATAAATGCTTGTGCATTTAACGCAGCAAAGCTGCTTTCTTGTTAAGAAAAGTTCATATATTCGTCCGCAATAGCCAAGTTGATTGTGGTATAATCAGGTGACATGTATTATACAGTATATTTGTGCGTTATATGACACAAGTGATTCTAGCTTAAGAAAGTAGAAGTTCATAAACCCTTGAAGTGTTGGTTTTATGCATTTAAGGTAACTTTCTTTCGTATTTGGAATATCAACTTACGCTGATAACGCAGCGAAACTGCTTTCTAGAGGAGAAAGATGTGGAAGAACTTAACGGTATTATTGCCGACAATTTAAAAGCTATAAGAACTAAAAGAGGACTTAGTCTTGATAAGGTGTCAGAATTGTCGGGAGTTAGCAAGAGCATGCTTGGACAGATAGAAAGAGGGGAGTCAAATCCTACAATAGCTACTGTGTGGAAGATTGTAAATGGACTAAAAGTATCTTTTACAACTCTTGTACAAAAGCCTGTTCAGGAAAACAAGGTTATGCTTAAAACGGATGTTGCAACAATAGAAAGCGACGAGGGACGGTGCAGAATTCATCCTTTTTTCCCATTTGAGGAAGGAAGAAATTTTGAAATGTACCAGGTTGAAATAGAAGCAGGCAGCGGCATCGATGCTGAGGCACACAACAAGGATACCCTTGAAATGGTAATAGTCTTTGATGGACAGATTCAAATATCTTTTGAAGGTGAGGATTACATAATTAGCAAGGATGATGCCTTTGAATTTAGGGCAGACAGGATGCATTCATATCATAACAATGGAAATGAAAAGGCTAGAATAGCCATGGTAATATATTATCCAGAAATCTAACTAGAAAGAAGCTTTCTTAAGCTATAAAAACTTCCGTATTTCATTATTTGAAATGAGCGGAAGTTTTTTGTTTTATTGATTTGAACGATCCAGTTCCTTTAAGTATCTGTATATTGTCTGCTCTGAAACTTTAAGAGACTTTGCAACTTCGATTACAACGCCCTTTAATCTGAAAGCATCCTTATCCTTTAGGTGCTTTACAATATCCTTCTTTTCCACCATAGTCATTCTGGAAGGCTCTGTTCCGAAGTCATCTAAAGCCTGACTGATATATGAGTTTATCAGGTCTTTTACACTCATGTTGAAATTTTCTTCATTTTCGTGTTTGTTCTTGTTGAGCAATTCATCATTAATAATCAGGTTGTCGATTACGTCCCTGGCCTTCAACAAGGAGGTGATATCAATATTTATACATAACATGCCTATGAGATTTTTTTCATTATCCTTAATTAGATAGGTGGAAGAACGCAGTGTCTTGTCTCCTTTTTCGGCCTTGCCCGTATAGTTGCATATGTAATTCTCGTTTTCGTATTTTTCCA
>NZ_CEZJXU010000088.1:0-2413 GCF_983023055.1 Dethiosulfatibacter sp.
GTGACCTTGAAGTAGACTTTGTCGCAGTCAAACAAAGCGAAAAAATATATGTACAAGTATCATTGACTATTCATGACGAATCCACTAAAGATAGAGAAATCAAACCACTTAAAGCCATACGGGACAACTACCCTAAATTCATCATTACCATGGACAAGGTGATATTTGACGATTTTGACGGCATTAAAATCGTTAATGCCATAGACTTCTTGCTTAATAATTGACCCAACTAAAATATGCTCGCAAGCATCATTCTTGTGAGCATACCATTCTCTATTTTAATCCCCCAGAACTATTGTTTTTCCAAACCTTCTATCAAATTATCCAGATTATATAAATGTAAATACTCATCCAATCTAGACAAATCAATTAAACTTTTTGTAAACCCGCTCTTTGAAAACAAGTAGAAGTGAGCATCATTATATTTGAAATTTTTCTCAGCTTTAATCTTTAACTGTTCATAAACTTTAATATCACACTTCTGATTCCTCCACTTACACTCTCCAAACACATATTTGTTGTTATCGAATCCAACTATATCAATTTCCTCTTGTTTATTCCACCAACGACCTATATGTCTTATACGGTAGGGATATTTATCCCTTGAAATAATTCTCTTTAATATATTCATAGATATATCTTCAAACACACTACCAACAAAAGAATTAATCTCCTGTTCAATATCAAACTCATATACATCATCAATCAAACCTTCTTCTATTTCCGAAATATTTGGAAATACAAATCTAAAATAAAATTCAAAATAATTGTTATTAAGCTTATAAAGTCCGGAATGAAGATTAATCTTCACTTTGATTTTTTCTGTAATAGGATACTCTTTAGTTACAATCCCCAATTCTATGAGGTTTTTTAAATATACTGCCAATTTATTTGTGCTTATTTGAGTTTTATTATGAATTTCATTTAGCTTAGTTGCTCCAAATGCAATTTTTTCAATAATTGTGTAATATACAAGAGGCTCTCTAAGTTCTTGTTTTATTAGAAAATCAACCTCATTATATAGGATTTTACCCTTGTTCAAAATATTTGTGCAAATATTCTCCTTGAGTTTTTTTGATTGTTCAAATTGCAGCAAATAATGTGGTACCCCACCTAATATGCTATAAGCCGTAATCAATTCTTCCTTATTATATTGTGGGAAAAACTCCTTAATTTCTTCAAATTTCAATTCTTCCAATTTATATATCCCCGTCATTCTATATAAAGGATTTTTCTCACTAAGAACTTCATTCTCCATAAAACTCATACTTGAGCCACAAATAATCAATTTTAGTTTAGAATTTTTAAGTTTATGGTCCCAACAGTTTTGAAGTATTGACGCTATTGTCTTATTCCCTTTTGCCATGTATGGGAACTCATCAAAAACAACAACAAGTTTCTTGTCTTTTGCTATTTCCCATAAATGATTAAACAATGCTTCCCAATTATCAAATCGCTTGCCTTTTCCTAATATCTTCTCTGATATCGATGATAACTGCTCATAGTCTATACATTCTTTAGCACTATAAAATATATGCTCCTTATTTTTTGTAAATTGTTTTATCAGCTCTGTTTTACCAATTCGTCGTCTTCCATAAATAGTTATAAACTCAGATATATCAGAATTATACATATCATCCAAATAATTTAGTTCCTGTGTTCTTCCAATAAACATATCCTCCATCTCCCTTATATTCGATACATTTCAATAAATCTTAATATAATCAAATCATGATTTGTCAAATCATAATTTGATTATATCGTTTATTTTATAAGTTGTAAATAGTAAATTCTATTCAACCTCTTCAAAATCTCCAAAAGCAATATCAGTATGCGTATAACCTTCTTTCATTTTCCCTGCTTTAATAAAAGGACTCGAATTTTATAATCTATTATTCATTTGATCTTTTTATTCCATATACTTCACTATCTTGCTTGTTATAATTGCATACTCTATTTCACCTTTTGTACTAGAACCGATGTATCCATCCTTATTAATAACATATATCTCATCCGCCATGTCTATTTTTCTTTTATGCATATCATCAAGCATTTCTTTGACTTCCTGTGTCAGAACTGTTTTATATTCTCCATCAGCATGACCAAAGACCCCAACACTTATTATAATATTACCTTCAAGCGTCAGCCTTCTTTGGGCTTCTATGAATTCGTCCTTGAATCTTGTACTCCCACATAATGTTATCACCTTGTATTCTCTCGACATTTCTTCATTCCTCTTTTCAATTATTATAATTTTCAAAACTCCATTCAAACTTGTACTGATGGTTTTGAAAACCAATCCTGGAGGTCTCTCTTCAATATGAACTGACTAAATTAATTGCCTATTTTTATGGAAAAGTACTTGCCGTTTACAGCTTCTCTCCAATACATACCCACAATCTCATCAGGATAA
>NZ_CEZJXU010000088.1:2423-7075 GCF_983023055.1 Dethiosulfatibacter sp.
TGCCAGGATTTTACTATATTTATGACCATAATCAATATCATTCCAGTAATCATATCTCTTTTTATTCTGAATACCGTCAAGGACCTCCACCATTTTTCCATTTTCAAGGCATATGTCCAAATATACCGACAAATCTTTATCCTTCACTACCAACAATAATTCCTCTTCCTTTTCTTCCCAGTCAATATTTTTAAGTTCCTCTTTGCACCTTTCATACCAGTTCAAAATATACCTGTAGTCACATCTCTGGATCATCATAAGCAACAACTTCTTCTGATTATCGTAGTCATTTTTACCCTTGTAATAATCATACATCAATTCAGAGATACAATCCAGATTTCGCTTCTTCTTTAATGCTTTCTTGTATAAATTTAAACTTGCGCTCTCATTTCCCTCTTCATAATACACATTAAACAAATACCTGTAGATATCATCCAATCTTCCAACGCACTTGTCAAATCCTTCCCAGGCAGTCCGCAAGGCATCTATTTCCTTTCCATGCTTCTTGTAATAATTAGCCAAGTCAATATAATCAGATCCATATTCAACAATATGCATTTTTCCAATGCTTTTCAATCTGCTTCTCCAATACCAAGCTTTTGTTATCCAAAGTCATATTTTTCCCACAGAAATCCAGCAAGGTTTGTTCAGCAGCACTGTTATGCTTTGCCATTTCATCTATCAGATTCATAAGTGTCTTATTATCCATTTTTCCTATCAACTTGTTTACAATCTTTTTATCCATTCTATTTTTTCTCCACAGCTTTTACTTTGCTCATCAAGAATCTCATCTTGTAATCATATAGTTCAAGCTTCGAATCTACATATTTAATTATTTCCTCGCTTGGCTGTTCGCCAGAAAACCAGTGCATTCTTCTGGACAATCTATTAGTTATTAAACATGCACCTATAATTTATAAGGTTCCGCTCCAGTCCGTCGAAATATACAAAGTGATTTTTTTGTGCACTTACCACAAAATATCCTTATCATCCTGATACTCCATTCCACTTCTTATTTCATCTGGATGACAGTCATAGTATTCAGCCGCTTCATCAATCTCATCCACAAGCTTATAATACTCTTTTATAGGTTCAACAAACCGTTTAAACATTATTATAATTTTCTTGGTTCTTGCTTCCTTGTCCATATGTATATACTTTATATTTTGCTCATCAACATACTGTGTATAGAAATTCACCATAGTATAGTCCCTCGAAGACATAAGCTTCTTTACCCTAGCTATGCCGTTTGGATTCAAATTCCGACTAATAGCTTCAAAAACTGCAGATTGGAATATACGTACAACCGCTAGATTTTTATCCCACAGAGCCTCCTTCAAATCAAAAGGATAGTCCACATAACCCTTTTTAGACAGTTGTGATGCATATTTAATACATTTCTCGTTCAATGCAAGTAAAATAAAAACCATTTCCGGGTAAAACACCTTGAAGGAAGTATATACATTCTTTGGCGGCAACACCATTCCATGATATCTTGCAGATTCCTCGTGAACTGCATTATCAACATATTTATAATCTCTTGACCCCATATTCGCATGTCTCAAGTCATAACACAATCCAAGTATACGAATTTCCTCCGCACCCTCATACTCATAATCGTTCTCTCCAAGTACCTTGTATAACGCTTGATACAATTCGTCAAAATCAAAAAAATCACCAGAAATTTCAAATCCACCTAAATTTTCCGTCATATTTACTATTATCATAAGTTCTCCTTATTTTCCTCTAAAAGAAAAGGCATCTACCAAGCAGATACCTTTATTTCATATTTATATTTATTCCGTCATCTGCCTTCTAAGTATAGCATATGCATTTTGGCAGTTCAACGGCTGAGCTATGCAGAATTAGTCAATAAGCAATTGTTGGTTTATACTTTAATCGAGTTAGGTTTAAAGTTAAATTTAACCTTATCAAAATCCGTCTTATTCTTATTATTCCATACTAATAAGTTATTATATTGTTTGACAGGCACCAATGATTCTCAAATGAAACAGTTCAAGCTTGTTGATATGCGGGAACAGTATCCGGATCTCATTGCAGAAGCAGAAATGACTTCCTTGGGATATATGGATTTTCTGATACGTCTGCTTTCAGTTGAAGAAGAAGGGAAAAATGCTCGACGGTATGAAAAGCTGTTAGGCAATGCTCATTTTGAATCATCTACAACCCTTGAAGATATCGACTACAGCTTTAATCATACTCTGGACAGGGATAAGATTGAAGAGTTAGGAAATCTGCGGTTTTTAGATGCTCATGAAAATATCATTGTAATCGGACCACCCGGTGTTGGGAAAAGCATGATAGCAACTGGAATCGGTATAAACGCATGCAATGCAGGACAAAGCGTTCTGTTTGTTAATGCAAAGGAACTTGTTGATAAGCTTTATGATGAAATGATCAAAGGAAAGTTGCCGGAAATGCTTGAAAAGCTGAATAAGATTGATCTACTGATTGTAGATGAATTATCTTACATAAAAATGGATAAAGAAAGAGAGAGCCTGTTTTTCCAAATCATACGCCAACGATACGAAAAAAGCTCTCTCATTATTACAACCAACCTGCCAATGGGCAAGTGGAACGAACTGTTTACCGGACAGTTGGCTGCCACGGCTATTCTTGACCGACTGCTCCACCACTGTCATGTACTTAGTATAACTGGTGACAGCTATCGTGTCAAAGGGTCAAAAAACAGTGTTAATACGGGAAAGGGTACAGATTGAAATCAATGTCACCCTCTCAATAGACTGGAGGAATAAATAGATGTCAAAGGTAAACAATGAAGAACTAATCAAAATTGTTCAAATATACAATGACGAAGGACGGAGCGCAGCTTATGATTTACTGCGTAGTCAGTATGGTGTAAAAAATCCATATTTCGTAATGAAAAGGATTGATAAGAATCCAAAATTTGAATACAACCAGGATAATGATTGCTATCAGATTCGCAGTGAGACAAAGGTTGATGATGTTTTCATGAGCATGGAAGATCTTTGCTCTCCAGTGCTCCCAAAACACATCAAATCATCTGAAAAACAGCTTATTGATAATCGTCCTATCGAAATGGAAAAGTTAATAAGAGAACTGTTGGGGGATCGCTTATTAGAGTTTAGCAGATACATCATACTGGACTCTTCTTCAAAGACAATGGTAATAGATCAAACGTCATTAAAAAGTGATGGATATCGAGTTATTACACACTAGTAGGTGGGTCAATTTACAGTGTAAAAAACAGGATTTACAAAAATCTAATCCACCAATTATCAAAACTAAGGTGGGTCAGATTTAAACGAAAAAGTGGGTCAATTTTACTTGACAATCAACAACACTACCACTAGTGCTTTTATATGAAATTATTTATATAATCCGGTAAAGTTCTCAACAAATTCTAAATGTTCCAGCATTCTCTTTGTTGATTCTTTTTCATTCCCAGCTTTAATTGCTTTCACAATTTGTCTATGTTGCAGCAATATAGACTCTTTAGAGGACTCTACCGTTAAAAATTTAGCTAAACCTTTTGCATGTATATTTATAATAAAACTATCCAATAGGTCGGACATTGCATTGTATACACTAATCACAAGATTATTTCTCGAAATATCTGCTATCAATGAATGAAATTTATTATCTAATAAATTCAAATCTTCTTCACACATTACTAAGTCAAGTTCATGAATTATATCTTTAAGTTTTTTTATATCCTCTTCAGTTCTGTTTTTGGCAGCTAAAGAAGCTGTTTTGCCTTCAATCATTTTTCTTAATTCTAAAATATCTTCAAATTTACTTTCTTCCAAAACAAATACTAATGACAGTGGTCTTACTAAACCCTCTATGAAATTTTCTTTTATAAAATGTCCTTCCCCATGCCTGCTTTCAATTAGTCCTATTACCTCTAATGCTCGTAAAGATTCTCTGACTGTAGGTCTACTTACTTGAAGTTGAGCTGCCAAATCTCTTTCTGGTATAAGCTTTTGACCTTTTTTCAGATCACCTTCTATTATCATATTACTGATTTGATCTATAACAAGTTCATATGCTTTTTGGGGCTTAACTGGTTTTAACAAATCATTCATTCCTTTCGTTAGATATCAAATCTTTTGCAATATAATCAATTTACCATACATTGCCGATTTTAATCCATTTTTTATGTTATTGTAATACTTTGTTACTTTACCATATCTCTATTTCAATAAAATTATTATAACATACATTATGACAAGTGTGTCAAAATATGCTATCTATTGAAAAAATTAGATAACCCGGCATCAGTACAAACAACAAATTTTGACAACTATACCACGTGCGAAAAAGTACGAAAGTATTAATTTGAAAAATTTGACAAAAAAGGCAAAAAAAATAGCAATATAACTGGCTTTTGGTATTTAGGTCTTCTTTCCAACTGTCAAACTCCCGTAATAAACTAGTGCTTTTTAATATGTGACTGGCATAGGCACAATCTTAAAGGTGAAAGTCCTCTTGCTTACTCGACGGAGAGGCCAGTAGCTGAACTAATCAGCTACCTCCTACTCGATTTTGTATATATTGTTAAATAAATATCTTTTATTGACAGGTAAGTTTAATTGTGATATTTTTTATTTAGGCTAGGTGGCTTTACCACTTAGTCATCTGGCAAC
>NZ_CEZJXU010000089.1:0-7024 GCF_983023055.1 Dethiosulfatibacter sp.
TCATCTTGTCATTCATGCAAGTTTTTTCAATAGATTTTAGAATACTTGACCTGGTCCTTTCAGGTAGTTCTGAAATATCTCCAAAAATGTTTACTTTTACACCGGCATCATCCAAAGGTTTTATCATGGTTTTTGAAAATTCGAGAAGAAGGTTCATCAAATAACCCACTTCATCTTTCTCTCGGCCCCAGTTTTCAGTGGAAAATGCATATACGGTCAAAGATTTGACTCCAAGTTTTACACATTCTTCAACAATCTCCCTGATTCTGAACATGCCTTCCCTGTGTCCAAGCATTTTATTTTTATTGTTAAGTTTTGCCCATCTTCTGTTTCCATCCATAATTATAGCTATATGATTGGGGATTCTTTTCATGTCAATCAAGTCATTCATACTCTTATCCTTCACCTCATCCAATTTAAAATGATTAATAAAATCCCCTTTCGGGGATTAAAAATACGAAACAGTCAAGTTATAAACATCATCAGTTTTCAAAACACGAATAACTACGGGGTTTACTAGATTCGTGTTGAAATTCCTGTTAGACCCCTTAGCATAGCATATTTCTATCATTTTTTTTTCATCCTTGTTGATTAGCCTGATAGCCTCTCTTAAAGAGAATCCTGTCAGTTCCTTCATATCATTTATACCTCTAGAATTTCCTTTTCCTTATTAGTATAAATTTCATCAATCTTCTTGATGAAATTATCTGTAATCTTCTGAACTTCTGTTTCGGAATCTCTCAAGTCGTCCTTAGTAAGGTCGCCGTTCTTTTCCATTTTTTTCAATGAATCATTTGTATCTCTTCTTTCGTTTCTAAGAGCTACCTTTGCATTTTCTGTTTCCTTTTTTACCGTCTTTAGAAGATCCCTTCTTCTTTCTTCAGTCAACTCTGGAATCATTATTCTAATTACCTTTCCGTCATTGCTTGGATTGACACCCAGATCTGAAGCTCCTATTATTTTTTCAATATCCTTCAAAGCATTAATGTCATAGGGCTGTATTAAAAGACATCTAGGTTCCGGTACGGAAATACTAGCTAATTGATTTAGAGGTGTTGGAGTACCATAGTAATCCACCTTGATTTTATCTACTAATTTTGGATTGGCTCTTCCTGCTCTTATGCTAGCAAGATCTTCCTTCAAAAAGTTAATAGTTTTATCCATTCTTTTTTCTAATTCCTTGTGAACATCAGTATGCATGTTAATCCTCCTTAATAATAGTTCCTATATTTTCACCTTTTATTATTTTAATAATATTTTCAGGGTGTTCAATTCCAAATACAATAATTGGTATTTTATTATCCATACAAAGAGAAGTTGCAGTAGAATCCATTACCTTTAGCCCTTTGTTTAAAACATCAATATATTTCAAAGTATTAAACATAACTGCATCAGGGTTGGTTTTAGGGTCATCGTTGTATACTCCTTCAACGCCTTTTTTAGCTAGTAATATTACATCCGCATCTATTTCTGCAGCTCTTAGGGCAGCTGTTGTATCAGTTGAAAAATAAGGATTACCTGATCCTCCAGCAAAGATTACAACTCGTCCTTTTTCCAAATGTCTAATGGCTCTTCTTCTTATATAAGGCTCAGCCACCTGTCTCATTTCAATTGCTGTTTGTACTCTCGTAGGTACCTCTATATTTTCAAGTGCATCCTGCAATGCCATGCCGTTAATTATAGTTGCCAGCATACCCATATAGTCCGATGTTGCTCTGTCTGTATGTTTTGCACTAGCACCTCTCCATATATTACCGCCACCTACAACAATTGCAACTTCAACACCATGGTCATTAATATTTTTGATTTCTTTGGCAATCTTAACCAGTGTCATTTCATCTAAACCACTGCCTTTGTCACCACCAAGAGCTTCTCCGCTGATTTTCAAGACAATTCGTTTATACTTATAATCCATAAAGCCTCCATATTGCTGTATAATTTTAATGGAGAACAAAATGTCCTCCATCTAATAATATTACATATTCATTTGTTTAGCAACTTCTTCTGCGAAATTTTCCTCTTTCTTCTCTAAACCTTCGCCAACTTCGTATCTTGTAAATCTTCTGATTATAAGATTTTCACCAATTTTAGCGATTAACTCATTTAATAAAACTTGAATTGTTTTATCAGTATCTTTTATGAAAGTCTGGTTCAACAAGCAGTTCTCATCATAGAACTTCTTGATTCTTCCTTCAACCATCTTATCAACTATTTTTTCTGGTTTTCCTTCATTCAATGCCTGCTCTCTAAGGATAGATTTTTCCTTTTCTATTACATCGGCAGGAACTTCTTCAGGCTTGAGATATGTAGGGTTTTGCGCTGCAATCTGCATAGCTACATCTTTAGCAAAGTCTTGGAATTCTTTGTTCTTTGCAACAAAGTCAGTTTCACTGTTTACTTCAATAATAACACCTATTCTATTACTGTGGATATAAGATGCAACTATTCCTTCTGCTGCAATTCTGTCTGATTTCTTAGCTGCCTTTGACAATCCTTTTTTTCTCAAAAAGTCAATTGCCTTGTCAAGATCACCATCTGTTTCTACTAATGCATTTTTGCAATCAAGCATTCCTGCTGCAGTTATTTGTCTCAATTCTTTAACCATTGCTGCTGTATAATTTGCCATGTTAACCTCCTAATAATAAAAGGTAAGTTAGACAAGGGATTTAATCCCTTTCCCCTTACCTAAACTTTATATTTTTCTATTAACTTATATTTTTTATTTAACTTCTTCAGTAGCTTTAACTTCAGATGCTTTAACTTCAGCTTCTTGTGCTGGCTCTACATCTTCAAGTTGAAATCCCTGCTTTGCTTCAAGAACTGCATCTGCCATAGTAGCTGTTAAAAGCTTAACTGCTCTTATTGCATCGTCATTTCCTGGAATTACATGATCAATTTCATCAGGATCACAGTTTGTATCAACAATAGCTACGATAGGAATATCCATTATCTTAGCTTCGCTTATTGCGATTCTTTCCTTCTTAGGGTCTACAATAAACATTGCTCCTGGAAGTTTGTTCATATTCTTGATTCCACCTAAGAATTTCTCAAGTCTATCACCTTCATGTCTTAACTTGATTACTTCTTTCTTAGTCAACATTTCAAACTTACCGTCTGCTTCCATTTGCTCTAGCTGATGAAGTCTGTTGATTCTACTTTTGATAGTCTTGTAGTTTGTAAGCATTCCACCTAACCATCTTTGACTTACAAAGTGCATTCCACATCTTTGAGCTTCTTTTTTGATTGATTCCTGAGCCTGCTTCTTAGTTCCAACAAAAAGAATTTCATCTCCGTTTGCCACAACCTCTTTAACAAACGCATAAGCATCATCTATCAATCCTGTAGTTTTCTGAAGATCTATTATATAGATCCCATTTCTTTCAGTAAAGATATACTCCGCCATTTTAGGATTCCATCTTCTAGTTTGGTGTCCGAAGTGAACTCCTGCTTCCAATAATTTTTTCATACTTAATACTGCCATTTGTTTCCTCCTTGTTTTTCCTCCAACTAAATCTTCTTCCCAAAGGACCTTTCGGCACACCCTTGGAAATCATCAGCTGTGTGTAATACCTGAAGTAGTATACCATAACAATAATTGTTTGTAAATATTATTTTTCACAATTATCATTTGTGCATACTAATACTTCTCCATCCTTTGTTTTTTTCTTAACTTGAAGGCCTCCGCAGGTTGGACACTTTTCGTTCACAGGCTCATTCCAAGCTGTAAAATCACATTCCGGATAATTGCTGCATCCAAAAAACTTCCTTCCTTTTTTCGTTCTCTTTTCCAGTATGTCTCCACCGCACTTAGGGCATTTTACATCAATTGTTTTTTCAATCTGCTTTGTATTCTTGCATTCCGGATAGTTTGGACAAGCTAAGAACTCTCCGAACCTTCCTTTTTTGATTACCATTCTTGCTCCGCATTTATCGCAATCAACATCACTTACCTTTGCTTCACCAGTTTCAGCGTCGTAAGGCATTGTATTCTTACATTCCGGGTAGTTTGGACAAGCCAGGAATTTTCCAAACCTGCCTTTTTTAACAACCATTTTAGATCCGCATTTTTCACAATCAATGTTCGTGACTTCTTCCTCTATTTCAATCTTTTCTATATTCTTATCTGCCTCTATAAGAGTCTTTTCAAATTCAGTGTAGAATCCTTCAATAACTTTTTGCCATATGATATTTCCTGATTCCACCTCATCTAACTTGTTTTCAAGGTCCGCTGTAAACTTGTCGTTGATTATACTACTGAAATGCTCAATTAAAAGCTCTGTAACTATTCCACCTATCTCGGTAATGTTAAAAACACCTTCGTTTTTTACAACATAACCTCTGTTTAAAATAGTTGAAACTGTAGGAGCGTATGTACTCGGCCTTCCAATTCCCAGTTCCTCCATAGTCTTGACCAGAGAAGCTTCGTTGAATCTTGCTGGAGGATTTGTGAAATTTTGCTTTTCCAGTATTTTTTTTATCTTGATGTCGGTTCCTTCTTCAAGTTTTGGAAACTCGTCAATCTTGTCCTTTGATGGAAGCACCTTCATATATCCGTCAAAGAGCTTCTTCTTTCCACTGTATCTAAAGGCATAACCTTCTACATTTATTAAAATTGTAAGATTCTCAAATTCCGCTGATTCCATACATGAAGCCAAAAATCTCTTCCAAATAAGCCTGTACAATTTATATTGATCATTTGTAAGGGATTCTTTTATACGGTCTGGATGGTTGTATACAGTCGAAGGTCTTATGGCTTCGTGAGCATCTTGAATGTCATTTTTTTTCTTTGTTTTAAAAACTCTTAAAATATTCACATAATCTTTGCCATAACTATCCTCCAGGTATTCAGCAGCCTCTTGTTTAGCTTCATCCGATATCCTAAAAGAATCCGTCCTTATATAGGTAATAAGACCTGAGGTACCCTGATCTTCTATCTCAACACCTTCATACAACTGCTGAGCAATCATCATTGTCTTTTTTGTGGAAAAATTCAATTGCCTGTTCGCATCCTGCTGTAATGAACTGGTTGTAAAGGGAGGTGAAGGAGATTTCTTCGTTTTCTTGTTTGTAATTTTTTCAATTACTCCATATTCCGTACTTTTTAAAACCTCAAGCAACTTGTCAGATTCTTCCTTGTTGTTTATGGTAATCTTTCTAACTCTACTGCCATTAAGTTCACCAGCAAATTTTGCTTCCAATGTTTTTTTCTCTCCAAACTCACCATCTATTGTCCAATACTCTTCCGGCACAAAATTCTCAATTTCCTTTTCCCTGTCGTAAATCAGTTTCACTGCAACGGATTGAACCCTACCAGCACTTAGACCTTTTTCTATTTTTCTCCATAATAAAGGGCTTATCTTGTATCCTACTAATCTGTCAAGTATCCTTCGAGCCTGTTGGGCGTCAACAAGGTCTTGATTAATGCATCTAGGATTTTTCTTTGCGTTTGTAACTGCATTTTTTGTTATTTCGTTAAAGACAATTCTTATATTGTCTTTTGGATCCAGCTTGAGTATTTCAGCAAGATGCCATGATATTGCCTCTCCTTCCCTGTCGGGGTCAGTTGCAAGGTATATCTTATCCGCTTTTTTTGCCTCTTTCTTCAATTCCTTTATTATATCGCCCTTACCACGAATAGTAATATAATTGGGATTGAAATCATCCTCTACCTCTATTCCAAGCTTGCTTTTAGGTAAATCTCTCAAATGACCTACCGATGCTTTTACCTTATAGTTTTTACCTAGGAATTTTGCTATTGTTTTCGCCTTGGATGGTGACTCCACTATAACCAGGTTTTTAGCCATCGTTTCCTCCTTTAGTTACCGTTTCCATATATTTAATAATTTCATTGTTTACAAGTCTGAATTTCTTCCCGCTACCCTGTACAATTAAACCATCCATTTCCAGAACTGTCAAATTGCTTAGGATTTTATTCATATCATAATCAAGTTTTGTTTCTATTTCAGTTATAGATTTTTCACCCGCCATGAGAATTTTAAGAAGTGCAATATGAATTTCATCATAACTGTCAAAATCTGCATGGAAGTTCTTGTTTTCATAAGAATCATAGGATAGTTCTTCAAGAATATCCTCAGCACATGTTACGATTTTGGCACCATCTCTTATAAGACGATTAGTCCCCTTGCTGTAAATGCTATCGATATTTCCTGGAACTGCAAAGACTTCCTTTCCCTGTTCAGCTCCGCGAGTAGCTGTTATAATAGAGCCGCTCTTAATTCCAGCCTCAACTACAAGAACTCCATCTCCAAGTCCACTGATTATCCTATTTCTCAATGGGAAATTAAATCCCATAGGATGTGTTCCAGGAGCAAATTCACTAATTAAGCATCCTTTCTCTTCTATATCATAATAGAGTTTCTTATTTTTTGCAGGATATATGACATCTATACCCGAACCAAGTACTGCAACTGTGAAGTTCCCTCTTTCCAAGGAAACCCTGTGAGCTATTGAATCAATTCCATATGCCATACCACTAATAATTGAAACTCCCCTGTCTGCCAATTCACCGGCAATATTTTCGACAACCCATTTACCATAGGAAGTTGCTTTTCTGGATCCAACAATAGATATACCTATTTTCGAAGTGTTTAGTTTTTCTAAATCTCCCTTTATATATAATACATAAGGCTGGTTGTCAATATACTTGAGCTTATCTGGATAATCATTATCATATTTTGTTATAGTTCTTATATTTTCCTTTTCAAGGTATTCAATATAAAACTCAATTTTATCTTCTTCAACAAATCTTTTAACAGAATTATATTTTACCTTATCAAGAATATTGGAATCCTTCAATTCATTCAACATAAGGTGGAGATTTTTTAGCCCTTCATCTCCAAAAAAATCTTCTATCTTTTCAACAAGTGCGTTGTTTGGACCAATTGTACTGTTTAACATTAAAATGTTTTTCGTTAATTTATCCATAATCAACCTTCTATTCCAAAATTTTATTGTCTTCTTTTTTCTATTTATATTATGTCTACCACACCTATCGTTCATACTT
>NZ_CEZJXU010000090.1:0-1845 GCF_983023055.1 Dethiosulfatibacter sp.
TCAGCTTATTCCTTGATTCGTCTTCGTTTCCGAAGAACATGCTGTATTCCAGATGTATCTCCCCGGTTCCGTCTTCCTTAAGATTACAAACAACCCTAGTTGTTTTCAATATCAATTCAAAGTTGCCGTATTCGGTCATGTACTGACTTCTGAAATTTTTACCTTCAATGAAATCCATAGATGCAGAATTTGCATCTCCTGACCTTCTCAGTATGATTTTTTTCTTTCCATCGGTAATAAGAGTTGTGGTGCACCCTTCCATTCCTGAAAGTTCTGATTCGTTATAGGTATAGTAGAATTCATCGTCGGTGAATTCAAAAACACCCTCAGTTGTAAGTTCTGTAACCTGTGACTCGCTGTTTTCAGTGCTTTGGGCTCCGTTTATTTTCATTCTAACTTTTGTCATCATATGATCCTTTAGCTATATTTGTGTAAATTATATCACAAATCCACCATATTTCAACAACAAATACATAGATGGTGCCAAAAAATAGGCGGTTCGTGCCCGATTTTAGGCGAAAATTAATAAAAAATTATGAAAAACTTTTCTCTAAACTTAAAAAAACCTGCATTTTCCAACGTTTCATATTTTTGCATAAACTTGGCACGCAACTTGCATTGTATAAGATTAAGTGACAAAGTATTTAGTATTTAAACCATATTAAATATATAGATGAGTAGGAAAAGCTACTTAAAGAAAGCAATGGAAACAACTTTGGCTAAATATCCAGTGAAAATAAAACTGGAAAAATAGAAAAAAACAATAAAAAATTTTGGAGGCTACTAATTATGAAATCAGTTACAATGAAAAAAGGAAACCCATTTGGAACACACAGAGTAATCGAACCTAAAGGTGTTCTTCCACAACCGGCACTTAAAATTGACAATACTATGGAAATTTACGATAATGAAATACTTATAGACGTTCAAACATTAAACGTTGATTCTGCAAGTTTTACACAGATTAAGGATCAGGCAGAAGGCAATGTTGAAAAAATCAAGGAAATAATGAAGGGTATCGTTGCTGAAAGAGGAAAGCATCAGAATCCAGTTACAGGATCAGGTGGAATGCTTATAGGAACAGTTAAGGAAATCGGACCTGCAATGGAAGGAAAGACTGATCTTCAAGTTGGCGACAAGATAGCTACTCTAGTATCACTTTCACTTACTCCACTTGTAATCGAAGAAATACTTGAAGTAAGAGACAACATAGACCAGGTAGATATTAAGGGACAGGCTATATTGTTCGAAAGCGGAATCTACGCTAAGATACCTGCTGATCTTCCAGAAAACCTTGCACTTTCAGTATTAGACGTTGCAGGTGCACCGGCACAGACTGCAAAGCTTGTTAAGCCTGGCGATACTGTACTTGTAGTTGGAGGAGCTGGAAAATCTGGAATGCTTTGTCTATACGAGGCAAAGAAAAGAGCTGGAATCTCAGGCAAGGTAATATGCATGGCTCACAGAGAATCATCACTTGAAAAGGTTAAGAAACTTAATCTTGCTGATGAGTACATCACTGGTGATGCAACAGATGCAGTAGGAGTATATGACAAGGTTGTTGAACTTACTGATGGAGAACTTTGTGACGTTATAATCAACTGTGTAAGCAGACAAAACTGTGAAATGTCAAGCATTCTTTCATGCAAGGACGACGGTACAGTTTACTTCTTCTCAATGGCTACATCATTCACTAAGGCAGCTCTTGGTGCCGAGGGTGTTGGAAAAGACGTAAACATGATCATAGGAAACGGATACACGAAGAACCATGCTGAAATTTCTCTTCAAATAATGAGAGAAAGCAAAGAACTTAAAGAGCTTTACGAAACAATCTACGCATAGACA
>NZ_CEZJXU010000090.1:1945-7013 GCF_983023055.1 Dethiosulfatibacter sp.
TCCAATTCTCAGAATATTTACATTTAAAGCATTATTAAATCGACGGTCTAAGAATTAATGGATCGGTTGTAAAATGAAAGGAGAAAATAATGGCATATTTTAATAAAATAGATATATGGAAAGATGTTAAACAAGAAGAATGGGATGACTGGCAATGGCAGGTAAGAAATAGAATAAACACTGTTGAACAATTGAAGCAGGTAATAAATGTTACAGACCAGGAAGAAGTGGACATCAATTCCGTACTTGAAAAGTTTAGAATGGGAATCACTCCTTACTATGCTGCACATATGGACAAGGACGATCATAGATGCCCCATAAGAATGCAGGCTGTTCCTACAATTGCTGAAACATTCATAAGCAAGTCGGACATGGTTGACCCTCTTCACGAAGATGGAGATTCACCTGTGCCAGGACTTACTCACAGATATCCTGACAGAGTTCTTCTTCTTTTGACAGACCAGTGCTCAATGTATTGCAGACACTGTACTAGAAGAAGATTTGCAGGTCAGGCAGATCATTCAATGCCAATGGAAAGAATAGAAAAGGCAATAGACTATATAAGAGATACACCTCAGGTAAGAGACATAGTACTTTCAGGTGGAGATGCCTTGTTGATATCAGATGACAAGCTTGAAAAAATCATTCAGAAGCTGAGAGCGATACCTCATGTTGAAATAATAAGACTTGGATCAAGAGTTCCAGTGGTAATGCCTCAAAGGATTACAGATGATCTTGTAAACATGCTTAAGAAATATCATCCAATATGGTTGAATACTCACTTTAACCATCCAAAGGAAGTTACACCGGAAGCAAAAGAAGCTTTAAGAAAGCTTGCAGATGCAGGTATTCCTCTGGGAAACCAGTCAGTACTTTTAAGAGGAGTAAACGACTGTGTATTTGTAATGAAGGATCTTGTGCATGAATTGGTTAAAAACAGGGTAAGACCTTACTATATCTATCAGTGTGACCTTTCTCTTGGAATATCACATTTCAGAACTACAGTTGGAAAAGGTATAGAAATAATCGAAGGACTTAGAGGGCATACTTCAGGATTTGCAGTACCAACATTTGTTGTTGATGCACCTGGTGGCGGAGGAAAGATTCCTGTAATGCCAGACTATGTAATGTCAAGAACGACAAACAAACTTGTTCTTAGAAACTTTGAAGGTGTTATAACAACCTATACAGAGCCTGCACAGACTGAAGAACTTGAATGTCAGTGTGATGTATGTCAGGGCAAGAAGGAAAGTCACCTTACAGGTGTTGCATCACTACTTGCAGGTGAAAGACTCAACCTTGAACCTACTTATCTTGAAAGAGCAATGAGAACTGAGAAGAAAAATAAGAAATCCAAGGAAGAAACTTTAGCATAATAACTAATTTGCTAGTGCTGCGGGGTACGAAAAATGAAAAACAATGACTCCCTACTCCGTCGGCACGACAATCTTTTATTTAAAAAGGATGATTGTCGGACCTCCAAGTCGAGACCTCGCCATTATTTCTTCATTTCTCTTGCTGGTTGTACAGCTTTTCGGGTTCAGAAAACATATTAAATTCAGTACTAAATGATATAGTACTGAGAAAATCATATAAGAAAATTTATTAGATTAACAGAACAGGTTATGCTAAGTAAGGAAATTCGGTATGATTGTGAGGTCGTGACTTGGAGATATGTCTTTCAACCTTATCAAATAGAGAAAGACATAATCGACGGAGCAGGGAACATTCATACTGAATTTCCTAACCCAGCTAGAACCAAAAACCTATTCATATGATTTTTGGAACTTTGCTGAAAAAAGGATGATTTTATGAGACTAATAGACAATTTAAATGAAAAATACACCTCGGTTTCCATTATTGGACTTGCGAAGAATGCAGGGAAGACGGTTACCATGAATTATCTCATAGAGGAAGCCTATGAAGCGGACATATTGCTGGGACTTACTTCCACTGGAAGAGACGGAGAAAGGGTTGACCTTGTTACAGACACGGACAAGCCAGAAATCTTCGTTTCGGAAGGCACCATCATTGCTACTGCTAAGTCCACATTGGAACTTGGTGATGCAGGACTTGAAATTCTTGAAAGTACAGAATTCACAAGCCCTATGGGCAATATCATCATATGCAGGGTAAAGGAAGAAGGATGTATTCAGATAGCTGGTCCTGTTAATTCCAAAGACATGATGAAGCTTAAGGACAGGATGATTGAATATGGAGTGGATCTGGTCCTCATAGACGGTGCAATAGACAGAAAGGCAGTTTCCTCCCCTCTCATAACGGACTCCTGTATAGTATCAACTGGGGCAGTCCTCAGCAGGGATATGAAAAAGGTCGTTCTTGAAACTGCATACTTCATAGAAATCTATTCCCTTCCACGGGTAGAAGATGAAAGACTGAAAGCAATAAGGGAAAAACTGAACAGGACCTGCATCATCGACGGTGACTACAATATTATATATCCTGAGATTAAGACAGGTCTTGGAAGGGGAAAGACCCTTACCACCTATGTGGATGAAAATACCAGGTACATATACATAGCAGGGGCGGCAACAAGCTCAATGCTTAAGGACCTGGCTAATGGTAAAAAAAATTATGAAATAATAATAGAAAACGGAACCAAGGTCTTTTCAGACCGCTTCAGCTGGAATGAGCTGATAAAGAAAGGTTTGAAACTTAAGGTTCTTAACAATATAAACATTGAAGCTGTAACCGTTAATCCTCTTTCTCCCTATGGATACAGCTTTGACAGCAGTGAACTCACAGAAAAAATCAGAGAACGGCTAAGAAATATTGTTGTGTTTGATGTACTAGCTTAGCTTAGGAAAGTTTTAAATATGTAAAATCCCTTGAAGCATTGGTATTTTACTGTTAAGGTAAACTTTCCACGCTGGCAACACCGCTTGTACACTATCCGCTTCGCGTCTAACGCGATGTAACCGTTGTGTACTGGATGACGCGACATAGTCGCTTTGCCGAGGAGGATGACTATATGAACTTATTGGCTGACAAGCAGGTTTATGAAATACTAAACATAGAGGTTCTCCTTGATAAGATCAATCCCCTTTCTCCTTACGGAACGAAGGGGAAAAAGGAGATGAGGTCATACAGACCGGGAGACGAAAAAGCACTTGAAAGAGAATACAACCTAATGGATTATCTTGAGGAGTATTACCTGAACAAGAAGCTCTTTTCGGTACTGACCCATGTGAAGGAAATTTCAGAATCCATATACAGGGCTGAAAAAGGAGAGGTTTTAACGACAGTTGAACTTTTCGAGGTGAAAAACTTTTCAATGCTCATAGAAAAGACAAGAAGGATTATAGATGTCAACTGTCCCTTTGATGAAATCAGGGTGGGAAGTCTTGAAGACATTGTAAAGTTACTTGACCCTGGAGAAGAAGGCCTCAACACTTTTTATATTTACGACAGCTACTCAGAGAAACTGGAATCCATAAGAAAAGAAAAAAACAACCTTAACAGAAAGATTAAGGAAATAAAAATAGAAATTAAGAACAGCCTCAAAAAGGATTATGATTTAAGGATCAATCTGAAGGGAGATATTTCCCTTAATAAAACAGAGGCTGATCTCATTAAAAAAATGGACAAAGACTCAAGGATTTATCCATCCTCTGAATCAGGAACAGGAATTGTATACTCCATCAAAAATACGGCAAAGATCGATAAAATGATATTGGAGATGAACAGCCTTAAGGTACTGGAAGAAGAGGAAGAATACAGTATAATGGCAAAGCTGTCGGAGAAAATCGGAGAGTGTAGTGAAAGATTCTACATTGATTTTAAAGCAATAGGGAAGATTGATCTGGTCCTGGCGAAATTAAGAGAAGCTAGGGTGACTTACTCCATACGACCGCAAATAATAGAAGAGCATAAAATAAAAATAAATGAAGGGCGTCATCTTAAAACAGAAGAGGCATTAACAAAAAACGGCAAATCCTATGTACCTGTATCCATAAACCTGGACAGGCCGGCAACCTGCATTACGGGAGCAAACATGGGTGGAAAGACTGTAAGTCTTAAAATGATTGGCCTGGCGGCTGCAGCAGCGGCCCTCGGACTTCATGTACCATGTAAAGACTGCACCATAGGTCTTTCGGAAAATATCTTCATATCCATAGGGGATGAACAGTCTGTTGAAAAAGGACTGAGCACCTTTGGAGCGGAGATATGCAATATTAAAAGAGCCCTTGAAAGGGTCGATGAAAGATGTCTTATTCTCATAGACGAGCTGGCGGGAGGTACCAATCCAGTTGAAGGATATGCCATAACCAAAAGTATTATAGGCTACCTGGCAGACAAAAATTCACTATCTGTCATTACTACACATTTTGACGGTGCATCAGGTAATGAAGTGCAAAAACTCCAGGTTGCAGGACTTAGGGATACAGACATGGAAGACATAAGAAAGAATTTGACAGAAAACCCTGAAAAGGGAATGGAAATAATAAGTGAAAACATGGATTACAGGCTGATATCGGCAGACAGCATCAGCCAGGTTCCAAGGGATGCAATAAATATTGCAGAGCTCATGGGACTGCAGGAGGAAGTAATAAATTCCGCCAAAGAAATTTTAAAAGGAAGTGATATTGTTGAAAAGTAAATTAAATTTAAATCCTGAAGCAATAAGCAGCGCAAGAAATGCGGCGAAAAATATAGCTTCGGAAACTCAAGGATTCATAAACAGACATACTACTGTTACAGTGGAAAGAACCGTTGCCAGACTCCTTGGAGTCGATGGAGTTGACGAAATAGAAAAGCCTCTTCCAAACGTATTGGTTGACAATATAAAGGAAGGCGGAGGACTTGCACAGGGCGCTGCATTCTGGATAGGAAATGCAATGGTCAACACAGGTCTCAATCCACAGGAGATAGCGGAAAAGATCAACTCTGGAGAAATAGATATAACAAAACTTCCTATAGCGGACAATGATGAAATATTTGCAAAGGTCAATGGGATTGCAAAGGAAACTACTGATACAATACGTGGTAACAGAGACAAAAGACAGGAATATATTGACACCATAGGAGAAGGACCAAAGCCTTATCT
>NZ_CEZJXU010000091.1:0-5303 GCF_983023055.1 Dethiosulfatibacter sp.
GGACCTGTCACCATATTGCTGGACAGTACAAAGCTGCTGTAACTAAATAAATAAATAAAAAAAGTAATGCAGCTTTATTTCACAACAAGTTCCGTACTAATTCATATAACATTTGAAATACAATTGAACCGTTTGTATTTCAAATAACACATGAATTAACTCAACTAAAGTTGTGATATAAAACTAGGAGGAAAAAATGATAATTGAAAATATAGTAGTGGGAAGCTACATGGTAAACTGTTATCTTACAGGAGATTCAGATACCAAGGAAGTAATTATAATAGACCCTGGATTTAGTCCTGACCAGATAATCGAGGCCATTGAAGGAAATGCCTTCAAGCCAGTTGGAATAGTACTTACACACGGACATGGAGACCATATAGGCGCCGTAGAGGAATTAATAGCAAAATACAAGATACCTCTATACGTACATAAATTTGATGATGAACTCATCAGAGGCGGATCAAGCAGCTTCACAAAAATGATGTTCGGCAGGGAAATAATCCTTAAAGCAGACAAGTACCTTGGCGAAGGGGATACAGTTACAGTAGGAAAAATGGAATACAAGGTTCATCATACTCCTGGACATACTCCTGGAGGCATCTGTCTTGTTTGCGAAGATGCAATATTCTCAGGAGACACATTGTTCAGAGGAAGCATAGGAAGAACAGATTTTCCTGGAGGTTCATACGAACAAATTATCAATTCCATTAAAACTAAGATTCTTCAATATCCTGATGATACAAGGGTATATCCTGGACACAACACCTCTTCTACCATTGGGTATGAAAAGAAAAACAATCCTTTTCTGAAATAATGATTAGATTAACAATAAACAGTGAAAAATATTTTGACACTTTATTCAACACTGTTAGAATATTTGAAAAGTCCGATAGGGTCAGTATAAACTCAAATGACTTTAACGCTGACAAAGACAGTATAGAAAATGATGATAAAGCAATACATATAGATATAAATCTGGATATGGAATGCACGGCAGTGTCAAAACTAGCTGTGGATTCCATCTTTGTATGTGATGAAACAACTTCTTTGGAAGACCTTGAATTTTTAAAGACGGAAGAGAAAAGCAATATCCAGGTTCTGTTGCGACACAATCTATATAGATTGCTGTCTAAATATTATAAAAAAACATATTCCTATGGAATACTAACAGGCATAAGACCTGTAAAAATAATAAGGATTGCAGCAGGGAAAGGCTATGACAGAAATTATATTTCACGGGTTCTAAAAAACACTTTTCTTTTGAAGGAAAGCAGAATTGAAAATCTTTTCAAGGTATATGAAACTGAAAAGAATCTTTTATATAAAGATAAGAAAAATGCAAGTCTATATATTGGTATTCCTTTTTGTCCAACTAAATGCAAATACTGCTCCTTCACATCCTATGTAGGCAAAAGCGAAGATGAAATAGAGGATTACATTGATATTCTAACTAGAGAACTCGGGTACAACGCTGATATATCAAGTGAATTTGATCTAAGTATTCAAAGTATTTATATTGGTGGAGGTACTCCTGGAATACTTAATGAAAAAATGACATATAAGCTTCTCGACAACATAAGGCGAAACTTTAAAACAAAGGACAATCTTGAATTTACAGTTGAATCCGGCAGGCCTGAGACAATAACAAAAGAAAAGCTTTCAATCATGAAAGACATGGGAGTAAACAGAATAAGTATCAATCCACAGACAATGAACGACAATACATTGAAGCTTGTAAACAGGGACCATACTGCAAAAGATATTATGAGAGCCTTTGATATTACAAGGACGGCAGGCTTAAAAGCTATAAATGCAGACTTCATAATAGGACTACCGGGTGAGGGAATAGATGATGCATCTAGGAATCTTGAATTCATAAAAGAATACAGACCGGAAAATGTAACGGTTCACAATCTAGCAATAAAAAGAGGTTCGTATTACCATAATAAAAATTATGTCGACCAACGATTTGATAAGGTTCTTGATGAAATAAACGACTTCTACAAGGAAAGCCTAGAGGAACTAGGGATGAATATATACTACCTATACAGACAGAAAAACATACGAAATAATGCAGATAATTTTGGCTATACCCATAAGGGATTCGAATCTATTTACAATATAAACATCATTGAGGAAATTCAGACCATTCTTGCTATGGGAGCAGGCTCGGCTACAAAAATTGTGGATCCATATAAAAACAAGATTCATCGGGTAAGTAACAACAAGGACCTTAAAACATACAGTGAAAAACTTGAGCAGGTTTATATGGTGAAAAAAAAATTAATTTCTCAAATATTGACAGATAACAAATAATATGTTAATTTATGAAAAACGACTACTAATAATCCTGAGGAAGAGTAATAATGTAAAGCAAGATAGAAAGCTGGTGATGATGGAAATCCGGTTTGCAGACCTTTGTGAAGACACCTCGACGAAAAGGGATTTTAAATGAGCGGGACTTGAATAAGTCCAATTAGGGTGGCACCGCGGGAAATTTCTCGTCCCTATTTATAGGGACGATTTTTTATTTTTTGACCAGTATAACTGCCAGAGCAGTTATGCTGGCGTGAAGGAAAGTTTCCTTTAAAGCATAAAACCAACGCTCCAAGGGTTTATGCATATTTACTTTCCTGAACTGCACGAAATAACTGCCAGAGCAATTATGCAGGCGTGAGGAAAAATTTCCTTTAAAGCATAAAACCAACGCTTAAAGGGTTTATGCATATTTTATTTTTCCGAGCTGCGCAGATGCAAAATAACTTCATTTGAAAAAATAGTAAAAAAACAGGAGGATGAAATGGATAAGTTAGGAACAACAAGAAGAACCATAAAATGCGGAAATCTTAGAAGCAGCAATATTGGAGACAAGGTTACTGTAATGGGATGGGTACAGAAGAAAAGAAACCTGGGAAGCCTAGTTTTTATAGATATAAGAGACGTGGCTGGAATAGTACAGGCAGTATTTGACGAGGATCTCAACAAAGAATCCTTTGAGAAGGCATCGGAAGTTAAAAGCGAGTATGTAATTACCGTAACTGGAAATGTAAGGGAAAGACAATCTAAAAATAATAAAATGCCTACTGGTGATATTGAAATATATGCAGAAGAAATAAAAATACTAAGCGTTTCTGAAACTCCACCTATATATGTAAGGGATAACGATGATGCTTCAGAGATAATGAGACTTAAGAACAGATTTCTTGATCTTAGAAAGCCACACATGCAAAATAACCTTATAACTAGAGCAAAGACAACTAAGGTAATCAGGGAATTCATGTATGACAACGAATTTCTTGATATTGAAACTCCAGTACTTAATAAGCCTACTCCTGAGGGAGCAAGGGACTATCTTGTACCGAGCAGGGTAAACAAAGGATCTTTCTATGCCTTGCCACAGTCACCACAGATATTCAAACAGCTTTTAATGGTGTCGGGATACGATAGATACTATCAGGTTGTTAAATGCTTCAGAGACGAGGATTTAAGAGCTAACAGACAACCTGAATTCACGCAGCTGGATATGGAAATGTCTTTTGTTGATATAGAGGACATAATTTCAATTAATGAAAAACTAATTCAGAAAATTTTCAAGGAAGTAATCGATCTTGACGTTACTTTACCAATTGCCAGAATGTCATATGACGAGGCTATGAACAGATACGGTTCAGACAAGCCGGACCTTAGATTCGGTTATGAATTCAAAGACCTTACTGAAATTTTCAAGGAATCGGAATTCAATGCATTCAAGGCTAATACAGTTGAAGGAAATTCAGTTAAGGGTATTGTAATAAACAAGAGTGCCGATGACTTTTCAAAGAAAAAGATTTCAAAGCTGGAAAAATTCGTAAAGACATATAATGCAAAGGGACTTGCATGGGCTAAAATAGAAGAAGGGGAACTGGTTTCACCTGTTGCAAAATTCCTAAGTGATGAAGAGAAAAATGGACTCGTTAAAACGCTTAATCTAGAAGAAAAAGACATGGTATTCATAATCGCCGACAAGAATTCCGTTGTAAACAACTCTCTAGGTGCCTTAAGAAAGAAAATAGCTGTAGACCTTGATAAAATCGACAAGTCAAGATTTGAATTCCTTTGGATTACAGACTTTCCACTTTTCGAATATGACGAAGAAAATGAAAGATACGTTGCGAAGCATCATCCATTTACCAGCCCTGTAGAAGAAGACTTGGACATGCTTGAAACAAATCCTTCAGAAGTAAGAGCAAAAGCCTACGATATGGTAATAAATGGAGATGAAATAGGTGGTGGAAGTATAAGGATTACAGATAGAGCTCTTCAACAGAGAATGTTTAAGGCTTTAGGACTTTCAGAAGAGGAAGCTGAAGCCAAATTTGGATTCCTTCTCAACGCCTTCAGATATGGAGTGCCGCCACATGGTGGAATAGCTTATGGAATAGACCGAATGGTAATGACTCTTACAGGAAGCGAAAATATTAGAGACGTAATAGCATTTCCTAAAACTCAAAGTGCAACATGTCTTCTTTCAGGAGCACCAACTGATGTTGATGAAGATCAACTTAAAGAACTTGGCATAAAACTGGATATAGAAAAATAAATGAATCCTTGGTCTAGACTCGAAATAATCTACGGTATTGAAAATGTCAAAAGATTCAAAGAGGCAAATGTGATGATAGCAGGACTTGGTGGAGTGGGAAGCTACTCTGCCGAGGCTATATGCAGAAGCTTTGTAGGGAAGATGACTATTGTGGACTTTGATACCTATGACATAACAAATCTCAACAGACAGCTCCATTCAACAGTGGAAAATATAGGAAGAAGCAAGGTTGATGTAGTGGAGGAGAATATTCTATCCATAAATCCCAATATTGCAATAAGAAAATATAATAGCAAAATTGATGAAAAAAACATTGATATTTTTTTAAAAGATGATAAAGTTGATTATGTAATTGATGCCATAGATGATGTCAATGCAAAAATACTACTCATAGAATTCTGCATAAGAAACAATATCAAGATCATAAGCTGTATGGGTACTGGAAACAGAACAAACCCCCAATCCTTCAGGATAGCAGACATACATAAGACCATAAACTGTCCTCTGGCGAAAAAACTCAGGAAAGAATTGAAGTCGAGGGGAATAAAAAAGCACAAGGTGGTTTTTTCCGAAGAACTTCCACGGAAGTCTGTAGAGACAAACATAATAGGAAGCAATTCCTTTGTACCCTCATCAGCAGGACTTCTTCTTGCATCCTATGTGATTAATGATATAGCGAAACTGTGAGCGGTTATTAAGCTAATAAAAAGAAAGAAGTGAT
>NZ_CEZJXU010000091.1:5313-6984 GCF_983023055.1 Dethiosulfatibacter sp.
TATAAAAATAGCAAGGGCATCGGCCTGCGGCGACAATTGCGCTTCCTGCGGAAGCCAATGTACAGACACAGGCCATATATTAAAGGTTAAGAATGATGATTTCTTTCCAGGACAGCTTTTATCAATTATTACAAAGGACACCAATATATTGCTGTATTCAATGGTTGCCTATGGAATTCCTCTCCTGGTTATGGTTCTCTCATCAATAATGGCCTATAATTTTATAGAATGGGGAAACAAGGAAATAGTCTCCTCGGCAATTGGAGTATTGTCCCTTGTGGTTTCGTTTTATATTCTTAGAATTGTAGACAAGAAATTTTTTAAGCAAAATGATATAATTGAAAGCATAAATCCTTATAGAGGTGAATAAAATGGATTCAAACAAACAATTGCTTAATAGAATGAAAAGAATTGAAGGTCAGGTTAAGGGCATTCAAAGAATGATTGAAAACGGTGAATTCTGTGGTGATGTACTAATACAGATTTCAGCAGCAAAATCCGCCTTGAACAAGGTTGGAGGCATTGTTATGGAAAACTATGCCAAAAACTGTTTCCAACAGAGAGCGGAAGCTGAAGATCCTGAAAAAGCCTTGGAAGAACTGTTAAATATAATAATAAAATATTCTAAATAGAATATTTCCATAATTTCTGCTATAAAAAGGAACTTTAATGATATTTATGGAAATAAAAAAATGGAGGAGTTTACATGTTTGAAAATTTAAAAAACACAGATGTAGAAATTTATGAATCAATCCAAAGGGAAATAGGAAGACAACACAGAAACCTTGAACTTATTGCTTCTGAAAATGTTGTTTCAATGCCTGTACTTGAGGCAATGGGAAGCCAGCTGACAAACAAGTACGCAGAAGGATATCCAGGAAAGAGATATTACGGTGGATGTGAGTTTGTAGATGAAGCGGAAACACTTGCAATTGACAGACTAAAGAAACTTTTTAACGCAGATCACGCCAATGTTCAGCCTCACTCTGGAGCAAATGCAAACCTAGGCGTTTATTTTGCAGTGCTTCAGCCTGGGGACAAAATACTGGGAATGAAGCTTACTGAAGGTGGACACCTAACGCACGGAAGTCCTGTAAATATTTCAGGAAAATATTTTGAAATAGTTCCTTATGGAGTGAATCCTGAAACTGAAGTTCTTGATTATGAAGAAGTTAGAAAAATTGCTATTGAATCAAAGCCTAAAATGATAGTTGCAGGTGCAAGTGCATATTCCAGAAAAATAGATTTTGCAAAGTTCAGGGAAATCGCCGATGAGGTAGGAGCATACCTAATGGTTGACATGGCTCATATTGCCGGTCTAATTGCTGCAGGACTTCACCAGAATCCAGTTGAATATGCCGACTTTGTTACAACAACCACGCATAAAACACTCAGAGGGCCAAGAGGTGGAGCTATACTTTGCAAGGCAGAATTTGCAAAGGCTATAGACAAGGCCATATTCCCGGGAATTCAAGGTGGACCATTGATGCATGTTATAGCAGCAAAGGCTGTTTGTTTTAAGGAAGCACTTGAGGATGACTTCAAGGGATATCAGGAGCAGGTTGTTAAAAATGCAGCAGAACTTGCAGTACAGCTTAAGGAAAGAGGATTCAGACTTGTTTCAGACGGAACAGACAACCATCTTATCCTTATAGACATGAGAAGCAAGGA
>NZ_CEZJXU010000092.1:0-6966 GCF_983023055.1 Dethiosulfatibacter sp.
ATGGCATCAATTGTATTAAAGCCTCTATTTTAAAGGACCTAGAACTAGCTGAAAATTTCCCACTTGTATTACCTTTTTTCATAAAAACTGAATCAATTTGGTTTTGCTTTAAAAAATCTTCTACTGCAGTATAAAAGGATTTTATTTGGTCCTGATTAGTATCATCATCTAATTCAATTTTTTTGACATTTGTCTTTATTATTTTAAAATCATTTCGTAAACCTTCTAATATTACAAATATCGCATCTCCACCTGATACAGATATTCCACAAACTCTTGTACTCATAAATTTCTCCTTTTATTTAAACACCATAATGAAGAACTATATTCTCATTGCCTTCTGCAAATCCAATTAAATCTTCGGTAAAGCCATTGATTGAGAAAAGAATGAAGATTTCTTTCCTATTGGCGACATTCCAAGAAACACCAGCGGCTTTTTTCTGTAAATTTTTCAAAACAGATATTCCAACCTTATCTACCCAATATTTACATTCTCCAAACACTATTGTATTTTCGCTGTTATCAAGGGAAACAACATCAATCTCCTCATCTTTATCCCACCATCTGCCGACGGCATCTAAGGATATATTTAGAGCATTTAACTCTGTAATGTTTCTCATACCACTACGGCAAATATCTTCATAAACATATGCAACATGGCTGTCGATCAAATTTACTTCCAATTTATTGAGAACATCCTGCTTATGGCCATCTTCAATACGACTCCTATTAGGGTATATAAACTTAAACCAAAAAAGCAAATAGTTATCCTTGAACTTATACAGCCCTTTTTTACTTTTGTCAGGGTTCTTTTCAGTGACAGGGACCTCTCTTACTAGGATATCAAGATCCATAAGAACATTGAGATATCTTGTTAGTCCGGTTTGCTTTATTTCTAAAAAGGAAGATATTTTCCCAAGCTTATGATTTCCTGCTGCAATAGCTCTTAATACTGAGAAATAGCTACCTATCTCTGAAACTTCTTTTCCTAAAAGAAAATAAGGCTCTTCATAAAGGATGTTTGACTGGTTTAATATGTTGGTATTGATGTCTTTAATTATATTACCAGTATACTTAAAGGCTTCCGTATACTTTGGCACACCACCAGTGATGCTATAAAGTTCAATTAATTCCCTATTTGTTACATTTGGAAAGAACTGATTATAGTGTTTAAATTCAATTTGTTTTAACCTTATCTGTCCAGTACTCCTTCCATATAAAGGGCTTGAGTATGAAAGTGTCTGTTCTGTCATAAGTGGAATTAAGGAACCACATAGAATAACCATGACATTTTTATCTAAAAGGATGGTATCCCAGATCTTTTGAAATATTGAAGGGAATGAAGGATCACTTTTTCCAAGATATTGGAATTCATCTAAAACTATAATTGGTTTACCATCAACCTTGGCAAGCTCTTCAAATATTGGCTCCCATCTTTCAACAGATGCATCTCTTAATAAGCTGTTACTTGTAAAGTCTGCTACTTCATCTTTAAATATCTTTCGATTAATATGGATATTTTCTTCTGTAGCTAAATAATATAGAGCTTGCTTTTCTTTTATAAACTCTCTTATAAGAGATGTTTTTCCTACTCGTCTTCTTCCATACATAATTATAAGAGAAGATTCCGAGCTCTCATACTGATTTTTCAAGAAATCAAGTTCATCAGAACGATTTACGAATTTCTTCATTATATCACCTCAATATTATTATACACCAAATTATTATACTTTCAAATATAATGATTTAATGTACGGACTCCAACCTGTCTGATTCCTTTTATTAGAAAATGTTTTCTTCCATAATTCGTTTGCTCATTAACAAATTCAGCATTTGAAACATTGAAAGTCTAAATTCATATTTACATGACTGTTAACGGTATATATAAATTTTCTGCTTCACTCACATGTTTTCTAAGGATCAGACTTTAATCCTGCACCACATATTGGAATTAAACAATCGGCTGTCTTGCCGTTTATTTCACAGTAATTCAAATAAGCAGCATAATTAGCAGCTGTCGTATGTTCGCAATATATCCCTCTGGCAGCAAGTAATCTCAATTTCCCATTTTTAAGCAGTATCTCTTCAATCTCTGAATTCTTGATGCTGCCATAAGCCACTGAACTTCTCCATCACCAATTGTATCCTCATTGCCTAAAACCCTAACCAGCTTAACTCCAGCTCCATCTTGAGTCTCATATCCATTGACCAACTTCATAATTTTTCTTTCCATTTAATTGCCCTCCTAATACAATAATTCTAATCAAACTCCTTCTCAAAATTTTTGAAAAATTCATAATATGTACGCACATTTTCCAGCTCTGTCCACTTCTTCACTTCAACTGGATTACTATCAAGGTCATATATTTTAGCCTTGTTAGTCGCAAGTAAAAATGGTGAGTGTGTTGATATGATAAATTGACATCCAAAAAATCTTGCAGAATCTTCAATGAATCTTACCAGTTCAACCTGTCGTTTTGGCGAAAGACTGTTTTCCGGCTCATCTAAAATAAAAAAACCATTTTCACCTATTTTTTCAGTAAAATATCTGAAAGCATTTTCTCCATTTGACAACTCTCTGATGTTATCCATCAATGAATCCCTCACAAAACCAGATTGACTTTTTCTTCTAACAGTATTGACTTTTTTTAGCTGCTCATAATCTTCCATCGATTTCAACACAAATTTAGAATACTTTGTATCTATATATTCATCAAAAAGTTCTTCTCTCTTTAGATCAATACCTTCATTTAAGTTACGAATATTCAGCATATAATCAAACACATCATCACTGGTAATAATCCTGCTATTTTTAGGAATATCCTTTACAATTTCCATATCACACATTTTTAAATAGTCACTATAAAAATTAGATTTATTGAATATAGAATCACGCTTTATTCCTGCTTTTTCTGCTATCACATTTAAGGCTGTTGTTTTTCCCGAACCATTTCCTCCATATAGAATAGTGATTGGTTCAAAATCAATCCTTTCAAATTCACATCTTGATAATATATTGAAAGGATAAAAAGAATCATAGCATGTTCTTTTTATCTCTGTAATAAAATTTATTTCCTTATTTTCATTCGGAAAATTAAATGCATTTAAATAAATCATATCATACTTCCCCTTATCTTATTCCTTTCAATTATATCTTTAATTCTACAAAAAAACACAAAATGTTTCAATTATAACTGAAACATTTTGTGTTTTCTTTCTATTATATTGTTTAATCGCTCTTCTCACATCTCTTCAACAGCCTGATTTTCAAAATCAAAAAATCCAGAATATAATTAACCCTGCTCAAAACAGCTATTTTGGTATGTTATATAATTCATAAACTACTCTTTTTTAATATATTTTGTGCTTCTACCCTGCCCTTTTTTTCTATAAATTATATATGGCTTTTTCATCCTGCGATAATATAGTATCACCTTTATTTACAACAGGGAGTTTAATTTCAATAGAATTCGTATATATTTTAAACTCTGGTTGAATTATAGCTCCTTCGTAAGAATGTTAATCCTCTTAATACCTGTGCCGAATCTTTCAATATATCTAAATCTAAAAAACATTACCTAATATTGGATTTCTGAGTAATGATATTTGACCATCAATGTATTCCCTCTCAGAAAGACCTGACGGCAATAGTACTTCTTAAACAACTTAATTGATCTATCAAATTGCTCCAACACATACATGTTTTCAAAAATTTCACGATCCAGAAATTCATCAATAGTATCCCCAAAACGAACCATATCTATTCCAGGAAAAGCATTGTCATCAGATAAAGTTTCAGCAACATGATTATATTTGGTCTTATCATAATATAAATCCAAGGTTCTCAAAATATCAGCATTTAGTTCATAAATACCCCATTTATCCATTAATTTCTGCTCAAGATAATTAAAGTTTAATAAACTTTTATACGCTGGTAATTCTTCAAAGCTGCGATTTGTTCCCTCTAAAATCAATCGATTTAGTTGAATATAATCAATTTCAACAGTAGATGTATAAGCTCGTTTAAATACCTTACTTTTGTACAAATATGGTTTATAAATACCTTCAAATACTTTTAGTGTTCTTTTTTAATCCAATAACACAATTCAACATTTCGCTCTCCTATTCCAACTCACTCATAGAACAGCAATTCAAATCATGCAATGCAGGTGTTTCAAAGCTAAACTAATCAATCATATATTCATTTAACTCTCTTTTCATCTCATCCGTAAGTGATTTTGATTTTCGAGTAATCATGTCCATCAGAACTACAACTACTTCCGCTCTAGCTACTACCTTTCCATTCTGGAAAAGACCTTGTAGCACAGTAACAGAACTGTTTCCAATATGTTTTACTGCAGTACCGATTTCAACTGTTCCAGGCCAGGTTATTTCTCCAATCAAATCCAGCTTGTTGCTGACTATAACAGCACCACATTTATTTTCTTTAACCATTGATTCAAAACCATACATCTCAGACTGTCCAGTTTCCAAAAAAGTCGAAAACACAGCATTGTTCACATGGCCTAGTTTATCCGTATCGGCAAAACGAATTTTATCGTAGGTTTTAAGGGGGAATGCTTCATAGGTTATTTCATTTTTATTAAATTTTGACATATAAGTATCCTTATCTTTTAAATTCTTTTCAATGGCATAGATTATATCACAATTATTATGCATGACAAAATCATTAATAATCAACTTGACAAAATACAATTTTGGTATACGGCGTATACTTTTTTACGGTTTAAGAAAGTTACTATGTAAAACTCCTTGAAACATTGGTATTTCACTTTCAAGGTAATCTTTCCGTGCTAGCAACACTCGCTTTCGTGGAGTTGACAAAGATGTACTACTTTGACCCTTCAAATTTAGACTAAAAAGAGAAACCATCGATGAATCTTTTTCAGTTCAAGAGTTTAGAGCCGATATAGGCAAGGCTTCAATTGACATGAATAAAAGGATAAAAGACGCTCTGATTAGTGAAGTAGATGTTGATGGCATCCATGGAGAATAGATTGATATTGAAGGAACTCCCGATGATAAAGTCATTATGTATATTCACGGTGGAGGTTTCATCTCTGGTTCCTGTCATACTCATGAAATCCACTATGACGATACCGTCAATTTCCATAAAAAAGTAAAAGAATACAAGGGTGAATCCGAGCTCCATAAATATGAGAATATGGTTCATGCATTTCCAATTCTGGCACCTATGTTCACCGAAGCAACTGAAGCTTTGACGGATATTTGCAGTTTTATAAATGATAAGCTTTCATAAACCAATAGACCAACAAAAAACAATCTCCACAATACCTTTATAACAAAGGACTGTGGAGTTTTTTTGTCTTCATTAAATAATTTTCTCAACAACAAGCAAATAATCATATCCTGCTGTAGCACCCATCATATGAAATTTTGGAATTATATTTGGTATGATTGATATGACTTCTCCTTCAAGATTATTTAAATATTTTTCTAAATCCACTTCATCAATTTCTTTATCTATCTGAAATCTATGCACTTTGTATGTCATATAAATTACCTCCTTCCCAAAACAAATATTTCTTTTCTATATCATAATTATACATCACCTGCTCAGATAGAGCAAATTTGTAATCATAAAAATGCTAGGTTAGTCTGTATAAAGCAAAAAATCTCCGTAGTTCTTTAGCAACAAAGAACTGCGGAGATTTTATTGTAAATCCAATTAACGATAGAAATATTCTCCATCAATAATACTAATCAAATCATCGGTTTTCGATTCAAATGGCAGGTAGTTGAAATATAAACTATCACCAATATTGTTAACGCCTTCAAGAGCTTTTTTTGCCGCAGCTATACTGATGGGCTTTGGCTCAAGTGTTTCAAAGGACTCCTTGTGTGCTGGTGGAAACTGCACATGTTCGTCCACTTGATAAATCACACCTTCAATGGTATCAGGAAATCCATCATCCTCGACGCGGTTCAGTATTGTATTGGCAACAGCCATAGCCAATTCCAGAGAGGCATCTCCAGACTCTACGGTAACAATCTTTGACAACAGATTCAAATCCTCATCGGTATACTCCCTGTCATAAGTATAAGCTTCCAGTATATCTTCGTTTTCACTTTTAATATCAACCGTATATGTACTTTGATTCCAGGATACCTGACAACCAAAATTTTCGGATACAAACCTTAAGGGAATCATAGTCCTACCTTCTTTAATGAAAGGAGCTTTGTACAACTCAACATCTATACCGTCAACGGTCCCATCAATAGTACCAATTGCAATCTCAATAACTTTCTCGTTTAGTGTCATCCTTACCGTTTTTTTATCTTCAAACCATTCTATTGTACCGCCAAGGGCCTCTACAAGATATCGACCAACTACAAATACAGTATCACCTGTCAATATATGTGGCGTATCCGAATAAAGATATGAATCATTTATCTTTACTGATGACTCGACCTCATATCTATTTACATCATTATCTGCATATACTGGCTCACAACAATTAAAAACAATGTTCAACATCATAAAAGCCAATACCATAAATACTATCTTTTTCATTTTGTCTCCTAATATTTCATTACTTATCTGCTATTATATAACAAATCGGGTATTCTTTCCAACATTATTACAGAAATGTTCTCGCAACAAAAACAACCAAGACACATTGACTTCGATATGTACACCAGAATAATTGTAACCCCATCGATAGAAAAGAAAATAAAGATATAACTCTATGTAATATAAAACGATCAAACCTCTCAGCCTGATCGTTTATATTTGTTAAACCTTATATTTATTCAAAGCCTCTTTTGTTTCATCAGAAAGAGGTTTTGATTTTCTAGTAAGTTCATCCATAAGCACTGTAATTGTCTCAGCCAGGGCAACGAGTATTCCATTCTGATATAATCCATGAGTGAAAGTTATTGAACTGCTGCCGATTTTTTGACTCCAGTTCCTATTTCAACTGT
>NZ_CEZJXU010000093.1:0-6840 GCF_983023055.1 Dethiosulfatibacter sp.
TCCTGTAACGATGCCGTTGTTGTCGTGGGCATAATGATTGTAAAGTGCATAAATTGCCGATTGAACACTTGAAGCAGCAGCAGTTCCAAGCTTAAGAGCACAGCCCGGTTTAGCTCCATCACAGATTACTCCTGCTTGGTTTGCAATCATATTCTTGATTGCATTTTCAAGCTGTTCAATAGTACCACCCATGAGCCATACTATACCGCAGGTTGCACCTGTAGAAGCGGCTATTGAGCAACCGCATAAGGGAGTAAGACGCCCGACATAATGCTTGATATAACCGGTTATTACATGGCTTATGGCTAGAGCTTTTGCTATTTTTTCATCATCTACTTCGTGGTATTCTCTGTAGGCGGCTATAGGAAGTATTGCAGTCAAGCCATGGTTTCCACTGCCGTTTGAACTCATAACAGGAATTGCCATTCCTGACATTCTTGCATCGGAAGCAGCTGCAGTTAGCATCATTGCAGTATTTGGGAAATCTTCAGTTAATAATCCGTCGTCTATAGCTTTCTTTATGGCACTGCCAACGCCTATTCCAAGTTTTTCCGAAAGTCCGACCTTAGCTGCGCGTAAATTCATTTCAAGACCGTCAATCATGAAGGCTATTTCTTTATGTTCAAGCTGTTCTATTGATTTGACAATATCCCTTATTGGAGTTTTAAAGAAGTCTTCATCAGGCATGGAAGTTGAATTTATTCCAGTATTTGAATCTTCGTTTTTCGAAAAAATTTCCTTGTCATTTAGCGTAATTGAAACTATATTGTCATGTTTTTTTATGATTATTGCTTTGGAAGTATCCTTGCCGCTTTTAACAACTGCTTCTAAATATATATTCTCATTAGTATCAAGAAGAGTTACTTTGGCTTTGTTGCTGTTGAGAAGTTCTATTGCCGCGTTTCGTTCTTCATTACTTACTTCACCAAGAATTTGAAGACCATTTTTGTGAGTACCTATTACAGCACCCAGGGCAGCGGCAACATCAAGGCCTGTTCTATCTATTCCAGGTATTCCTACGTTCATTCCGTTCTTATAGATATTGGGACTTAGTTTTACACTTACATCATCAATGTCACCTGTAAGGACGGATTTTGCTGCTGCTGCAGCTAAGGCAATGGCGACAGGCTCAGTACACCCCACTGCAGGTTTTACGTCATTTCTTAGAAGTTTCAGTATATTATCCATATTTTTTGTAATTGAAGTATTCATGATATTAGCTCCTTTGAGTACCGTGCACTCTTTTTATAAGAATATATACAGCAAGTATCATGCCAACAAAATTAAAAGATGAACTGTTGGAATTTCAACATTTATATACGGATAAAAAATAGCGTAGTATCACAATGATACAAAAAACCAAAAACCATGTATCAAAATGATATCAAATATCAAAATGATACATGGTTTTTTACAATTTATATTTCTTTATTTTTCTGTACAGGGTGGCTCTTCCGATATTAAGCGCTTCAGCAGAGTTATCTATACCCGTGCTGTTTCTGCCGTAGACCTTTAGCGCCTTACCTATTTCACGCTTTTCAACTTCTTCTATTGTCATTATACTCTTTGGTTCTTCTTTTTTGTTGATTTCATTACCGGTATTTTCAACACCTGAAAAATGTCGCTTCAATCTGTTTGGCAGGTTTGATTTTCTGCAAAGGTCTCCATCTGTAATATTCACAAGATATTCCATAGTGTTTTCAAGTTCTCTTATATTTCCAGGCCAAGTATATCTTGTTAGAAATTCCATAAGACTGTCTTCAAAATATTTTACATCCTTGTTGAATTGTTTGCTGAATTTTCTTAGAAATACATTGGACAATATCATTATGTCGTCTTTTCTTTCCCGAAGGGGAGGTATATGTATTGGTATGACATTGAGTCTGAAATAAAGGTCTTCTCTGAACTCTCTTTCTTCAACCATTGTTTCAAGATTCTTGTTTGTTGCTGATATTACCCTTGCGTCCATTGATATTGATCTGTTTCCACCAACACGGGTGAAGGATTTTTCCTGGAGAACCCTTAAAAGCTTTGACTGAAGGTGAAGGGGCATGTCGCCAATCTCATCAAGAAAGATTGTTCCTTTTCCAGCAAGTTCAAACTTGCCTGGGTTTCCACCTTTTTTAGCTCCTGTAAAAGATCCTTCCTCATATCCGAAAAGCTCGCTTTCGATTAGGTTTTCAGGAAGAGCTGAACAGTTTACCGCAATGAATGGGGAATCGCGACGTGGACTCTGATTGTGGATGGCTCTTGCGAAGAGTTCTTTTCCCGTACCGCTTTCTCCCTGTACTAGAACGGAAGAGTTACCTTTGGCAAATTGTTTAGCATGGTTTATTACATTTAACATCTCCTTGTTTTCGCTGATAATATTGTCGAAGGCTATTTCTCTGGATTTTCCTGCAATATTGCTGAAAACACTGATCATTTCTTCAAGCTCAGTTATTGTAAATACATAACCCTTTGTTTCATTGTCGTAAATAATGGGATGTATTGAGTAGAATCCGTGGAACTTCCTGTCATGTTTTGAATAGTTGAAGCTTTTATTTTTTACATTGTCAATAATTCCGACAGGAGAAAGTGAAATGATAGTTTCTATGGTTGTCCCTTTGGATATGCTGCTTTTGCTGAAATATTCTTGTGCTGTCTTGTTGCTTCTTTCTATCTTTCCTTTTTCATCAGTATATATTACTCCGACATCTATGAGGTCCATGGTTGTGTCAAGTTCATTTGCTAGTTTTTTGATTCTTATGGTACTTTCCTGTTCAATGAGCTTGGATGCTATTAAGCTTGACATTTTTTTGAGAAAGTCAAGAAGGTTTATCTCATTTTCAACGATCCTTTTTTTCTGATCTTCATTGAATGCTATAAGGCCAATAACTCCTGCAGCCTGTCCCTGTACTATTATAGGACAGCATACCTGTGCAAATTCCTTGCACTCTGTCTTCTTATCGCAGCCTATGCATCTTATATTTTCACGTGGATTTTCTATGATAAAGCTTTCCATTGAATCCAGAGATTTTGAGAATACGCATTTTTTTGATATCTGTTCTCCAACCCTTGTTATGTTGTTGCCTGATGCTGTGATTCTTGTCAGGTTACTGTCTGCAATGGTTACATCAACGTTGATTACACTTTTTATAGCCTTGGTTATGTCATTAAGAGTTTTTTGGATGGCGCTTAAATTGTATGCCATTGTTACACCGCCTTGAATTGTTGGAATAAGTTTTCATAAATAAAAAACCCACCATAAATAGTGGATTCTTATATTTCAATATTAAGTTTATCATGGATTCAATTATTTTTAAACATTGAATCTGAAAAGTATAACATCACCGTCTATTATAATATATTCCTTGCCTTCAAGTCTAAGCATTCCTTTTTCCTTGATGGCCTGCATTGAGCCGATTTCTTTAAGATTGTCAAATCCAACGACTTCTGCTCTGATGAAGCCTCTTTCTATGTCGGAGTGGATTTTGCCGGCAGCCTGTGGAGCCTTTGTTCCTCTTTTGATGGTCCATGCCCTAGTTTCCTGAGGTCCGGAAGTAAGGAATGAAATAAGTCCAAGAAGCTTGTAGCTTGCACTTACAAGCTTGTCTAGACCAGAAGCCTTAAGTCCCATATCAAGTAGGAATTCGTGTTTTTCATCTTCATCAAGTTCAGATATTTCCGCTTCGATTTTTCCGCAAAGTGTTATAACTTCAGAATTTTCAGCTTCAGCATATTCTCTTAGCTTGAGAACGTGAGGATTTGTTTCCATTGTAACCAAATGTTCCTCGTCTATGTTTGCTGCATATAGCACGGGCTTATAGGTAATGAGGCTTAATAGCCTTACCATTTTTTCTTCTTCTTCTGTAAATTCCATTTTCCTTGCTGGTTGTTCGTTTTCAAGACTATCTACAATCCTTGTTACAAGGTCCAGTTCTAATGCGAGAGATTTATCTCCCTTTAAATTCCTGGTAAGTCTTTCTTTTCTTTTCGATAGCATCTCAAGGTCTGAAAGTATAAGTTCAAGATCTATTATTTCAATATCTCTTATAGGGTCTATATTACCTTCTACATGAGTGACATTATCGTCTTCGAAACATCTTACAACATGTACAATTGCTGCAACCTCTCTTATATGTGAAAGAAATTTGTTTCCAAGACCTTCGCCCTTGCTTGCTCCCTTTACAAGTCCTGCTATATCATAAAATTCCATTGCCGTATGTATTATTTTCTTTGATTCATTGACCTTCGCAAGAAAATCAAGTCTTTCATCAGGCACTGAAACCACGCCTATGTTAGGCTCTATAGTACAGAATGGATAGTTTGCTGATTCTGCTCCTGCTGATGTTATTGCATTAAATAAGGTACTTTTTCCAACATTTGGAAGACCTACTATTCCCATTTTCATTGTTTATAACGTCCTTTCTTAAAAAATATTCAAAATATTATACATCATATCAATGGAGGCTTCAATAAAAATATGTTGTAAATTTGTTAAAATTAGCTAAAATTTGCACTTTGTATTTGACCTTTATAGCCAATTGTGAGAAAATAGGAACAAAATATATTATAAATAAATTTAATGAGGAGATGCTATGCAGGGGTACAATAGTGTTGAAATTAAAATAGCAGGAAAGAAGTACAAGGTACAGACAAATGAAAATCAGGAATATATAAAAAAGATTGAGGAAATGATTAACTCCAAAATACATCAATTCAAGGCTACGGACAAGAAATTCGACAGCTTTTCTTCCTTGGCGTTTACTACCTTTATAATTGCCGACAAGTATTTCAAGATTTTGGATCAGCTGGAGAAGGCAAAGCAGAATGAAAAAGTTGTCATAAATCCGATTGAAATTAAAAAGATGAAGGAAGAAAAAAGCAAACTGGTAATTGACCTTGATAGATCCATTGAGGAAAAAGATAAGCTTTTGCAGGAACTCATTCAGAAAAACAGTGAATTTGACATACTGGCAAGCAAATTAACAGAATATGAAAATATGCTTAAGGTAAAGGAAGAGGAACTGTCCTTTATGAATGAGATTAACAAGGATCTTGACAACAAATTCAAGAAGTTATCTGAAGATTTGTTCATGATAAGAGAAGAACCAGAAGATCCCCTGGAACTTGAAATGCCTCTAATATTGGAAGAACCGGAAGTATCTGAATCTACTGAAACATTTGAAACACCGAAAGAATCAGGAAGGTATGTACCGGACGTATCGAAATTATTGGATACATTGGATATTAACGAAGAATAAACTGATGAAACCATCAGTTTATTTTTATTAACATAATGCACAATGATTTCACTGGTGAAGTATTATCAAGTTCACTGAAACCGATTATAGTGCGGAACGAATAAAAAAATATATGGACAAGATGTCCAAGGATTTAAATGGAGAATAAAATGAATAAACACGAATTGCTTGCGCCTGTTGGTAACAGTGAGTCACTTTATGCTGCTGTAAAAGCAGGGGCTGATGCTGTATATCTTGGAGGCAAGGTTTTTAATGCGAGAAATTTCGCGGACAATTTCACGGACAATGATTTGGAGGAATTGATAAAATATGCTCACCTGGCAGGGGTAAAGGTATATATTACTCTAAATACCCTGATCAAGGAAAAAGAGATTACTGAAGCTCTTGAATATGCAAATTATCTTAATTCAATAAATGTAGATGCTGTAATCGTACAGGACTGGGGACTTATGATGCTTATTGACAAGCATATTCCCGGACTAAAGATACATGGAAGTACCCAGATGACAATATGCGACTACTTCGGAATAGACCTTTTGGAAAAATATAATATAAAGAAGAACATACTTGCACGCGAAACACCTTTTGAAAGACTTAAGCTAATCAAGGAAAAATCTGATAAATCACTGGAAGTGTTTATTCATGGAGCTCTTTGCTGTTCTTATTCGGGACAGTGTTATATCAGTTCCTATTTTGGTGGCAGAAGTGGAAACAGAGGAAGATGTGCACAGACCTGTAGATTGGCTTTTGACATTATTGACAAGGAAACGGGATTGAAGGTAAATGACAATCCTGTATATCCATTGAGCCTTAAGGAATTCAATATTGGAGCGAAAATACAGAAGCTTGCAGACATTGGTATAAATACATTCAAAATTGAAGGAAGAATGAGAAAGCCAGAATATGTGGACAGGGTAGTGACCTACTACAGACAGCTTCTGGATGGTATATACGATGAAAATGTGAAAAAGCAGGCTGAGGAGGTTTTCAGCAGGGGATTCACAAAGGGACTGCTTTTCGGAGATTTTGGAAAAGATCTCATGGCCTATGATTCTCCAAAAAACACAGGCACGTTGTTGGGTACCGTGGAGCAGATGAACGGATACAGCGCAGGAGTACAGTTGGTGGACGATATTACTGTTGGAGATGGAATTACTTACGGAAAGAACGAAAAGAACAGGGGCTTCATAATTGAGAGACTTGTACAAAAGGGAACAAGCATCAAGGAAGCAAAGGCAGGGGAACTTGTATTCATCAAAGCCAAGCAGAAGATGGAAGTAGGCGATGTTATTTATAAGACCTTCAACAAGAATCTATCAGATGAGGTTGGTATAAGAATTAAGAACGCAGACATATATTTCCTGAGATCTCTTGATTTTGATGTGAAAATAAGGGAAGGCGAAAGGATATTACTTAAAGCCATCTCAGGTGAGTACAATACTGAAGTATACAGTGATGACGAGGTGGAAGGTGCAAAGAATGCTCCTGCTGAAGCTGAATCTGTAATAAAGCAGCTTTCAAAATCCGGAGGAACGGTATTTACGGTAAAAGATGTAAATATAGATTTGGAAGGCAATGTATTTGTGAGCAAAAG
>NZ_CEZJXU010000094.1:0-6816 GCF_983023055.1 Dethiosulfatibacter sp.
TCTTTTCGTATACAACTATTATGATGAACACAAGAGTTTCAGTTGCAGGTATTGTCATCCATACACCGTCGGTACCAAAGAATTTAGGTAAAATGTATAAAAACGAAAGAACAATGACAAATCCTCTCAAAATTGTCAGAACAGTAGGTATTATTGGCTTTTCAATTGCCTGATAATACATTATTACAGCCATGTTGAATCCAAGGAATATGAAATTAAAAAAGTATATCACTACTCCTCTAGATGCAAGCTTTACAACTTCTTCCTGATCCCTTATGAAAAGCCTTACCATTTCTTCATTAAAGAAGATTCCTATAATGAAAAAAACAACTCCCATTACTATAGAAATTTTCAAAACAAGTGAAATGGACTCTTTTACTCTCTCTTTCAACCCTGCTCCGTGGTTGTAACTTATTACAGGTTGCATAGATACGGACAATCCCCAAAAGAGAAGCATCATTACTGGATAAATATAATTTATTACCCCATAGGCCGCAACTCCGTTTTCTCCTGCAAGGTTTACCATTGTGATATTATGATACATTGTCATGACGGAAATACCCATTTCAGTTATAAAAGAAGGCACTCCTATTTTCGCTATATTTGCAACAACTTTCAACCTCAATCTAGTTTTTACAAAGCCAAGCTTGCTTTTGTCGCTTTTAAAATAATACACCAGCATAAGAAGGGATACAATATTTCCTATTCCAGTTGCAGCGGCTGCTCCCGTAAGTCCCCAACCCATCTTAAAAATTGCAATATAATCAAATACTCCATTGATAACAGCTCCCACAACAGTGCAAATCATGCCAAATTTGGGCGAACCGTCGGCCCTCACCATTGTATTCATTACATTTCCAAGCATATACACTGGTGTAAATAATATGATTACGAAGAAATATTCGTTTACTGATTCAATCATTGCTTTATTTGCTCCAAGAAGTATAGCCAGTTCATTCCTGAAGATCAGGGTGAGGATAGTCATGACCACACCTATTAAAATTACCACTGCTACGGAACTTGTGAAAATTTCCTTTGCCTTATTGAAATTGTTCCTTGAGTATTCAATTGAAACAAGGGTTGCTCCACCGATTCCAAACATAAGACCTATTGCAGTATACACTGTGAAAAAGGGTACAACAATATTAACAGCAGCTACTCCTACACTGCCTATTCCTCTTCCAATGAATATGCCGTCTATGGTTATATGGACTGCAACCACAAGCATGCCAAATACGGTAGGTATGAAATACTTGTACAACAATTTTGATATCTTTTCTGTTCTCAATTCTTCGATTCTGTTCATTAAATACTCCTACAGCTTTGCCATTTCTCCAATTGTGAATTTCATTTTATATTATGATTTCTTTGATGTCATTTCCACAGTTTTTCAGATATTTTTGGAAATCGTTTATACTCATATTAAGAGTTGCTGTATTAACATTTGGATGGAAATTAACGTATTCACTATCCAAAACATCCTTATCAATAATTACTCTTACCTCATTTTCCACATCATTGATAACTCCAAAGACTGAAACTGAACCAGGTGTAAGCCCAAGGTATTTCATCATCCTCTGTTCCGATGCAAAGCTTAGATTTGATTCTCCAACTTTCGCACCTATATTCTTGATGTTGACTTCTTTTCTTTCATCAAAGATCACAAGATAATGCCTCTTGCCTTTCTTATTTCTAAAAAAAAGATTCTTACAGTGCATACCCTTCATGTCTCCCGTATATTCGGTTGCTCCCTCGCAGGTAAATACGGCAGGATGTTCCCTTTTTTCATATTCTATTCCAAGATTATCCAGGTAATCATATACAGCTTTTTCTCTAGCTTCCATTTATATCTCCATTTCTATTTTTATTTTTTATTAATATTCTCAATTTTATTTCACATACAATTTTAGCACCCTTAAGACCTTATGTCCATGTAAATAAGCTATTCTGGACATTATAAAAGGAAGGCATTTTTTAACCTTCCCGTTTTTGAGTTTACACTATTCTGAATATTGAATCATAATGAATAAATCATTCATCCTATTTGTGCAGTTCTGAATAAACCCTTATATAGTTGAGGATGTCTGTTCTTGAGATTATTCCTATAAGCTTGCCATCTTCTATTACTACCATTCTTCCTATCTGGTTGGCGAAAAGCTTCTTCATGGCCGATATTACAGTATCATCAGGAGCAGCAATAAGATCCTCTCTCAAAAGTTCCGTAATTGTTCCTACTGAAGTCTGGTTCCATAAATCCCTGTTGATTTTCTTAATGCTTTCTATTGTAACAAGACCAAGGACGCTCTCATCTTTAACAACTGGAAAGCATATATATTTATATTTATAGAAATAATTTTCAACAAGGTCTTCTACAGAGGTAAAGTAGTTTACAACTATCAGTTCCTTTGTCATGAATTCCCTTACATGAATCTTTGTAAATAAATCATTCATCATCATATTCTGATAGCTTGACTGAGACAGTTGTTTAATGAACCACCCTATGAATACAAACCACAATCCATTGAGTACATTTCCTGAAAACGCCCAGTACAGTCCAACGAATATGAGAAAGTATCCGAAAAGGTCACCCATTGAGGAAGCTATTTTTGTTGCAAACTGAAGACTTCCTTTGTAATACCAGATGATTGCCCTCAAGACTCTTCCACCATCAAGAGGATAACCGGGAAGCATATTAAAAACACCAAGTATATTTCTGGAACACCCATGCTCAGTAAAAGTTTCGCTATAATAGAATACACTACAAAAAGAACAAGACTCATGGCTGGTCCTGCAATGGCTATTTTCATCTCCTTAATGGGATCATCGGGTTCTTCTTCAATTTGAGCCAATCCTCCAAAGATAAAGAGAGTTATGCTGCTTACCTTTATTCCAAGGCTTATTGAAACTACCGAATGGGACAATTCATGTAGTAGTATGGATATAAACATAAGAACTGCTATAAATCCACTGAGAATCCAGTATACAATAGGATTCATTCCTGAATAGAGACTAGGGAAATAACTTGTAGCCATCATAAAGGTGATAAGTGAAAATATAACTATCCAACTAATATTAATTTCAATTCTTATTCCCTTAATTTTCCCAAGAGACATTGAACCTTTCATAAACATCCTCCTCTTGTATTATTTTCTTACATCATTAGGATGAAACATCAGCAAATTTAAAACAACCGACCTAAAGAAATGGTCGGTTGCACTATAAACTTATGTTGTAGTTTCAATTATCAGTATGTGTTCTAGTGGAACTGACCCAGTTAAGTCAAAATCCAAGCTTATGCCTTTCTTTAATTATAATTTTTTCTATCAACAAATGCAAATTTTTTATGAATTTTTCCTAACAAACATGTCTCTTCCCTTCTGGATATCAGCTACGATTAATGAATTGATTTCATCTTCCTTAAGCTTGCTGTCATAAACTCTGACACTCTGCACTCTTACAATATTGTCTATAAGCTGTTTTGCCATAAGACCGTTTTTAAGGACGATATTGCTGTTTGACTGTATTTCACATATAATTTCAGTCAATTCACTCTTACAGTCTAACTCCAAAGCATATCCCTTTTCTTCAAATATTTTCACTACAAGGTCAAAAAGGTTTCTTTCGCTGTATTCTTCAAAATTTACCATTACAGGAATCCTGTAACCCAAAGCAGGATATTTTTTCATCATCTCCTTAAGTGATTTTTCCTCACCTTCAATTACTAGAATAAGCCTGTTCCTATTCTTATCAATGAATTTAATGAGATCAACCACTATAGCATCTGCATTTCTTTCATGAACTAAAAGATCTGCCTTATAAATGAAGATGACTTTTCCAATGCCCTTGTTTAATATGTCTTCAAGGGTTTTTCCAGCCTCCATAAAACTCATAATTTCATTTTTGTGAAGTTCGTAGGGAAGCTTTGTCTTAACCGCTCCAATGCTGAACATCATCTCTGACAAGGTATCAAGAACTATACCCTTTCCTGTTCCCATGCCCCCTGAAAACATGAAATTTTTATATTTGTTTATGTCTGAATCAATGTTGAACCTTTTCCTTTTTTCATTTATTATAAAGAGCTTATACTGCTCCCTCAAAAATTCCTTGGCATTTTCATTGCCTGATATTCCTTCCAGCTTCTCCTCAAGATTAAAGCTACTATCCTTTTCAGTTGAAACAAGTTTCATTACATCCTTTGAAATAATATTGTTCATTTCATATGCACTTATAACATCATCAGCAATCCTTCCACTTTGGATTCTTATAAGGTTTTCAACATGGTTTCTTACCATTCTGGCATTGCCTGCTTGTACATCACCGTTCTCATATATGTCAACAAAGCTTCTTTTAAGTTCCTTTTTAGCATTTGGTGACAGTGTAAATCCCTTTGACTGAAGAAGTCTAACAGCGATTCCCATTAACTCACCAGGATTGTAGTCCTCAAAATTCGTCCATAGAGGAAATCTGGATCTCAACCCTATATTTACATCAAAGAAATCCTCCATCTCTTCACTATAACCGGCTAGTATAACAATTACTTCTTTTGAATAGTCTTCTATAAGCTTAAGGAGTGTTTCAATTGCTTCTCTTCCCAAGGAATCAGATGCAAGTGCATACGCTTCATCAATAAAGAGTATTCCACCAATTGCCTTCCTGAATGTCTTCTCTGTCTTGGCAGGAGTTTCACCCATTTTTTCTGATACAAAACTTGCCCTGTCTGTCTCTATCAGCTGACCTCCCTTTAAGAAACCCATGCTGTTTAGCATTTCGGCCACAAGCCTTGCAATGCTAGTTTTTCCCGTTCCAGGATTTCCTGCAAATACCATATTTAGATTCTGCTCTATTTCAGTCTCAACTCCAACAGATTTCCTTTTTTCCTGTGCTTTAAGCAATCTGAACTGGTCTCTAAGAAGACCTTTCACCTCATTAAGACCTATGATGTTTTCAAGTTTCTTTTCAAGGTCAAATTGAACTTTTGCGTTAAAGTTAAAATTCGACCTGTATAGGACATCTATCTGTCTTACGGGGTCCTGCAGATATTTCTTGGAAGCATCCATTATTGCATTTTCAATTATATTTCTTACAAACCTTGCGTTTCCAAGACCATTTTTCTCAATTATCTGATTCCTTGTAAATAAATCTATAAGTTCATTTCTCACGTTTTCAGCTATGAAATATCCCTTTTGACCTGCAATCTGCACTGCTATGTCATACATCTCCTCAGGTGTATAGTCTCTGAAATGAACTGTGTTTTGAAACCTGGACTTAAGACCCTGATTGATTTTGAAAAGCTTCTCCATTTCAAGTTCATATCCTGCAAGAATAACAACAAGATTCCCTCTGTTGTTTTCCATGGCCGTAAGAAGAGTATCTATTATTTCTCTTCCTTCTTTGTCGTTTTCATCTTCAAGCAGTGAATATGCCTCGTCTATGAACAATACTCCTCCATAGGCTGATTCTATTAGGTTGTTTGTAGTTTCCAGTACATCTCCATGCTCACCTGGAACAAAATCTGATTTGCTCACTTCCCGGAAAACATTTCTAGAAAGAAGTCCAAGTGCATTCAAATAGTCATAAGTAATTCTGGCTGCATTAGTCTTGCCGCTTCCTGCATTTCCCAGAAAAACCATGTTGAAAGACATTTTGACAGTTTCCATACCAAGCCTCTCTCTGATTTTTTGAACCTTGAAGTTATTATCAATGTTTGAGATATATTCCTTGAAATCCTTCATTCCAACAAGAGATTCAAGCCTATGTTTTACCTCATCAAGAGAAGGACTTGCATATTCCTTCAATTTATATATGCTGTCATTTATTTTAGCGTATATTTTATCTTCTTCAACATATAGAAGTATTCTCCCTTGCTTATCTGCTCCAGCACTTTCAAGGATATTTCTTAGAGGCTTTCCAATTTTGAACCTTACATAATCCATGAAAGTGAAATTTTCATCTTCATGGAATTCATTTATATGCTGTACTATGCCATGTTCCGTATCTGTTTTTTCACTGTGCTTGTTTCTGAATGTAATGTCCATGTTGTATTCAAGTTCAAGTTCCTTTAACACCTTTAATACAACCTTTTTAATAAGTACAGTTTTTTCATCCCCAGTGAGGTTTCTTGTGAACAAAACCTTATCCCTGTTTGGTATATTGTTTTCAATAAAGTCATTGCAGTCACTGTTGATTTTCCTATTGTATACAAACATGATATGCTTGTCCCCGCAGTTCAATGAATCTATAGCATTTTCATCATCTGCCGATTCAATTAATATCTTGTTTTTCATGGAGTAAGATTTTAAAAGTTTAATCTTTCCACCCGGCTTAATTTTTGATATGAGTTCCAACATTTCTTTACTGGCCTTCTCTAAATTGGAAAATATCAAGCCATCGGAGTCACTGTTCATGGCCTCATTCAAGTCAGTAAGAAATGAATTGTATCCAAAAACAAAATCATAGGAACCAAGGTTTACTACATCTATTTGACCATTTTCCAAAATACCTTTTTCCTTTAGCTCACTAAATACATATCTGAGGCTCATTTTCTTAAAGGTATTTGCATCACCTGCAATAAGAAGAATTCCACGTTTATCCTTTATAACCTTTTTTTCAAAGTATCTGCACAATTCATTGAAATGACTGTCCTGTCCTATAAATTCCCTCTTTAATCCTTCTTCAATTTCATTGAAAATTTTTCTTGTGATTTCAGGTTTCATATACTTCACATCCTTTTGAATAATAATGTTTAAAAGTATATCATATACAGGCGTCATTTCAAGATATAGTTATGCGCATTTAATGCCGTGACAGCAGCGAAAA
>NZ_CEZJXU010000095.1:0-6799 GCF_983023055.1 Dethiosulfatibacter sp.
GTATAGTTTGATCCCTTTACCCATCTTGTCTCTGCAGGAACTCCCTTTGGAAGGAGTCTGATGAATTGTTCATTGTCGTAAAGCTTTTCATAGGCGTTGTAGATTTCATCATAGTCTGAAATATCTTTCAGATTGGCATATGCAGTTACGAGTATTCCTCTGTTCATTGGAACAAGGTGAGGTGTGAAGTTTACAAGTATGTTTTCTCCTGCAGCATAGGAAAGCTGCTCCTCTATTTCCGGTGTATGTCTGTGTGCTGCAATTTTGTATGCTTTAATTGTTTCGTTGCATTCAGTATAATGTGTTGTCAGGTTGATTCCTCTTCCTGCTCCAGTTACTCCTGATTTGGCATCAAGAATTATGGAAGATGGATCAATGAGACCTTCCTTTAACAGGGGAGTCATTGCCAGTATGCTGCAGGTTGTATAGCAACCAGGATTTGCAAGAAGGTTGGTGTCTTTTATCTCGTCCCTGTTCAGCTCACATAGTCCGTACACTGCATCCTTAAGGAGTTCTTTTGAGTTGTGGCCTGTATACCATTTTTCGTATACATCTACATCCTTCAGCCTGAAATCCGCGCCCAGGTCTATTATCTTGAACTTCTCAAGTGCTTTCTGGCTGACCATGCCTGAAGTGATTCCGTGGGGCAGTGCAGTAAATAGTACGTCTATATCCAGGTCTGCAATGTTTTCTGGAGTGTTTATACATTTTATATTCATGATTTCATAGAAATTTCTGAATACTTCGTCATAGTCTTTATCTGAATAGGATTTCGAAGATACAAAGTTTATATCTACGTCTGGGTGGTGGTGCAGCAACCTTACAAGCTCCTGGCCAGCATACCCTGTCGAACCTATTATTCCTGCTTTTATCATGGGTGCCTCCCGATTTATAAATTTTAAGAATTTCCTATAATTATACACTAAAGTCAAGGTCTGTCAAGTGAAAAGCGAAAAATATTTCAATGAATTAAATTAGAAGAGTATTTTTACTTTCTTTAGCTATAAAAAAACAGGATTAACATTATGTTAATCCTGTCTTGTTTTACTCAATAAAATTCAAATCTTCATTGAGCCATGTTCCTTTTTCGTCAATGTCTCTCATGAAAATTCTGTCTGAATCTTCTTCGAGTTTGTTTTGGTGGAACTTGAATATAATCTTGCCTTCGGTTTTGCCGAAGATTTCGATTTTTCCTCTTGGGTGGGACATGGCATATCTAAAGGCCTTTCCCAGTCCGTTGAGTTTTTTCTTTGCTTCCGATATGATTTCAATTCCTTCTGAAATTGGAACCTGGAAGTGTTTTTTTACAAATTTTACTGGTCTGCATTGGAATACATAATATGGATGTACTCCTATAGCTGTTAGATCGTTGAGGAGGGTGGACAAGGTATCTGCATTATCATTTATTCCTTTTAGAAGTACAGCCTGGTTTCTCACTGTTACTCCTATATCTTTTAACGCTTTAACTCCCTTACGTGCTTCTTCTGTTAGTTCCCTAGGATGGTTGAATTGGCTAATTATGATGATTTCCTTTTTTTTGCCGTATCTTTTAAGGATATCTAGAAGCTCTTCATCCATGTAGATTCTTTGTGGTAAAACAACAGGAACTCTTGTTCCGAATCTTATGAAATCCAAATGATCAATTGCACAAAGATTTTTTAGATAGTCCTCTATATGGTCGTTTGACAATGCAAAGGCGTCTCCTCCGGTTACGAGAACATTATTTACCTGCTTGTGGCTGCTAATATACTCGGTAGCTTCTTCCAGTCTGTTGTTGATTTCTTCAGAGGAATAACCTACCATTCTTTTCCTGAAGCAGTGTCTGCAGTACATGAAACAAACATTGGTTGATAGAACCAGTGCTGTTGTTCCGTATTTGTGTTGTAATCCGGGCATTTTCGTATTTGTCGACTCACCGCTGGTATCATAATCTCCTGCGGCATTTAGTTCCATTTCATTAGGAACGGCGAGTTTTTTTATCGGGTCGTTTTCATCGGACCAGTCGATAAGATCAAAATAATACTTGGGGATTCTCATAGGGTGCCTTTTGGCAACTTTCATAAGGTGTTCTTTTTCGTCAGGTGACATATGCAGTACCTTGTCCAGGTCCTCAATGCTAACAACATTATCTTTTAAAAAATCTTTCCAAGACAACATTAATACATCACTCCTTATTTTAATTATAATAAATAAACGGTTTAGAAAAACCGTGATTTAACTGTTTAATTACTGGTAGAAAAACGAGATTTAACTATTTGACTATTAATTGAAATGTAAATAAAAGAATAGAAAAAATTTGAATAGTTTGAATAGTGTAAACAGTATACCATACAGGAGTATTTTAGTCAAAGGGTCCGGTTCATATATATAATATGTAACGTATTGTTAACTTTTATTAATAATATTTGATAAAAATTAACTGTACGGATGGTAAAAAAATGTATAAAATTGTATTGTTTAAGGGTAAATAAAGGTTAATTCTGTTATAATGTATATGTATGTGAAAGAATATGCAAAATGCAGTTTTGAAAGGAATACAGATGAAAAGAATAAATTCTATCTTTGACGTTCTGGGACCTATTATGATAGGTCCCTCGAGTTCCCATACCGCAGGAGCTGCAAGACTTGGTAAAATTGCCAGGTATGCGGCGGAAAAGGATATTAAAAGTGTGAAAATATATCTCCACGGCTCCTTTGCCCAGACGGCCAAGGGACATGGTACTGAAAAGGCTCTGGTGGCAGGTATTCTTGGAATGGAACCCTATGACGAAAGGTTGAGGCATTCTTTGGAAACAGCCAGGGAGTCAGGTGTGGACATAGAATTTCACACAATTGAAATTAGGGGAGCCCATCCAAATACTGCAAGGTTTCTAATAACTAGAAGTGATGGAAGCCTAGTGACCGTTACGGGAGCCTCTCTCGGTGGAGGAGCAGTAATGGTGACTGAAATAAACGGTTTTGATGTCGAAATCACAGGGGAATATTATACCTTGATTACTAAGCATGTTGACATTAGGGGCATAATCAGCAAGGTGACTACACTTCTTGCCAAAAATAATGTGAACATAGGAAACATGAAGGTAAGAAGAAATGACTATATGAAGGAAGCTTCAATGATAATTGAGACCGATGAAAATGTTGACATTTCTGTGGTGAAGGAAATCAAAAATCTTGAAGAGATGATATCCCTCATTGTTATAAAACCTGTAAAGGAGGCTGAAAATGTATAATAACGGAAGAAAACTGGTAGCCCTTTGCAGGGAGAAAAACATTTCCATTTCCGAATTGGTCCTTATTGAAGAAATGGGAAATACAAAAATGGACAGGGAAGAGGTTATGGGACGACTTGATGAAGTTCTTTCCATAATGGAGAATTCCTCATCCTATTCGTTGACAAATGAGGTTGAAACTCTTGGCGGACTTATCGGTGGCGAGGGAAAAAAGATGATGGAATACCTTCTGTCGGGAGATACCATAGCAGGAGAATGGGTAATAAAGGCTATGGCGAAAGCTTTTGCATGTTCTGAATACAATGCATCCATGGGGAAAATATGTGCAGCTCCAACGGCAGGATCCTGCGGTATAATTCCAGGAGCCATTCTCACAACGGGCGAAAAATTCAGCCTTGATAGAAAGGAACTTATAAAGGGTCTTCTTGTTTCTTCAGGAATTGGAAAGATTATTTCTGAAAATGCTACGGTTTCAGGAGCAGAAGGCGGTTGCCAGGCTGAATGCGGTGCTGCTGCTGCAATGGCTGCAGGGGCAATAGTGGAAATGAGAGGTGGAAGTCCTGAGCAGTCTCTCCATGCAGCTTCAATAGCCCTTAAGAATATCATGGGACTCATATGCGATCCTATTGCAGGTCTTGTAGAATCGCCATGTTCAAAGAGGAATGCTTCGGGAGTTGTAAATGCCATGATATCTGCTGATATGGCTCTTTCAGGAGTGGAATCAGTAGTTCCCTTTGACGAAGTGGTGGAAGCAATGTATAATGTTGGACGTGGAATGCACCAGGATTTTAAGGAAACAGCAAAAGGCGGCATAGCAATTACTGAAACAGGTTTGAAATTAGCGAAAAAAATAAAATAAAAGCTTTAAAAAAGCTGATAATATTGTATAATAAAATGATAAATGATAAATGATAAATGATAAATGATAAATGATAGCGGAGGAAAAGAATGGGATTTAGATCTGACATGGGAATAGATTTGGGTACTGCTTCAGTACTGGTATATATTAGAGGAAAGGGAATTGTACTTCAGGAGCCTTCTGTAGTTGCAATCGATAGAAACAACAACAAAATTCTGGCTGTTGGAGAAGAAGCAAGAATGATGCTTGGAAGAACTCCTGGAAATATTGTTGCAATAAGACCTTTGAGAGACGGTGTAATATCCGACTTTGACATAACTGAAAAAATGCTCAAGTATTTCATAAAGAAGGCTTTGGGAAGCGTAGTTTTCAAGCCCAGGGTAATAGTCTGCGTACCAAGCGGAGTTACTGAAGTTGAAAAAAGAGCGGTAATAGATGCTTGTAACCAGGCGGGAGCACATAAGACTTATCTTATTGAAGAACCTGTAGCTGCGGCAATAGGTGCAGGAGTAGACCTTTCAAAGCCACAGGGAAGCATGATTATAGACATGGGTGGCGGAACTACTGATGTTGCCGTACTTTCACTTGGAGGAATTGTTGTAAGCAAATCCATAAAGATTGCCGGGGACAAATTTGACGAGGCAATAGTAAGATTCATAAGAAAGAAATACAATGTAATGATAGGACTTAGAAGTGCAGAGGAGCTGAAGATACAAATAGGTGCAGCTTTCCCTGAAGATGAGGAAAAATTTGTAGAGGTAAGGGGTCGTAATCTTGTTACAGGACTTCCAAAGAACCTTACAATATCTTCTACAGACATGCTAGAGGCTCTAGAGGAAACAGTAATGGCCATTGCAGACGCAGTACACTCCGTTCTAGAGAGAACGCCACCAGAGCTAGCTGCCGATATAAGTGAAAAGGGAATAATCATGACTGGAGGAGGATGTCTCCTACATGGACTTCACAAACTTATAGCCAAAAGAACAGGAGTGCCTGTTTATATTGCTGACGAAGCAATTTCATGTGTAGCTCTTGGAACTGGAAAGGCTCTTGAGAACATAGATGTTTATTCAAGTTCATTATTAACAGACGAAAGAAAGAGATACTAGGCGAATTATAATAACCATATATGCTTATTATAATTTGAGAGTTTGAGTGAGTTTGGAGAGTATTTTAATAACATATTACGGGGGTAGATATATGGATTACAAAAAGAGATATGACGAATGGATGAACAGTTCTTGCATAGCAGACGACATAAAGGAAGAACTTAAGACTATTTCCGGAGATGAAAAGGAAATAATGGAAAGATTCCACAAGAATCTGGAATTTGGTACAGGCGGCATGAGGGGAATCATGGGTGCAGGTACAAACAGGATGAACAAGCATATAATAAGCAAGGCCACACAGGGTCTTGCTAATTTTATTGAAAAAAATGCGGAAGGTGAAAAGAGCTGTGTAATAGCACATGACTCCAGGAACAATTCAAGATATTTCACTGAAATATCCGCAAGGGTTCTGGCAGCTTCTGGAATAAAGACTTATATATTTGATGATTTAAGACCAACGCCGGAACTGTCATATGCAGTAAGAGAGCTTGGAGCAAGTGCTGGTATAGTAATAACTGCAAGCCACAATCCTCCGGAGTACAATGGATACAAGACATACTGGAACTATGGTTGTCAGATGTTGCCGGAAATGGCAGAGGAACTCATTGAAGAAATTGAGAAAATCGACTTCAAGGATATTTCTACAATGGGATTTGACGAGGGAATAGAAAGCGAAATGATTGTTGAGCTTGACAAGTCAATGGACGACAGCTTCACTGAAGCAGTACTGGGAAACAGTTTATCAGAAGACATAGACAAGGATATAAAAATTGTTTATACGCCCCTTCATGGAGCGGGAAATATGCTTGTAAGAAGAGTACTGGATGAAAGGGGCTTTGCAAATGTATCCTTGGTTGAGGAGCAGACAGAACCCGATCCAAACTTTACTACGGTTAATTATCCCAATCCTGAAGATGAAAAGGCTTTTGAACTTGCATACAAGAAGGCATCTTTAGTTGATGCTGAAATAATAATTGCCAATGATCCTGACTGCGACAGAGTGGGAATGGCCGTTAAAAAAGAAAAGGGTGAATATGTCCTTCTCAGTGGAAATCAGGTCGGTGCACTTTTGATGGATTATATGCTGGCAAAGTTTAAAGAAGAAGGAACCATGCCTGAGAATCCTCTTGTAATCAAAACAATAGTTACAAGTGAGCTTGGAAGAGCTGTGGCGGAATACTATGGTGCCGAGTGTATGGATACACTTACTGGATTTAAATTCATAGGTGAGAAAATCGAAGAATATGAAAATAGTGGTGAAAAGAAATATGTTTTCGGTTTTGAGGAAAGCATAGGATATTTAATAGGAACAATAGTAAGAGACAAGGATGCCGTTACAGCATCTATGATAGCATGTGAAATGGCGGCATATTACAAGAAAAATGGCAGCAATGTTCTCAGTGAGCTTGATAGATTGTACAAAACACATGGATATTTTAGGGAAGGTCTAAAGTCCATTACAATGGAAGGAATAGAAGGAAGTCAAAGGATTCTTGAAATCATGGACTGGTTCAGGAATGCTGAAATTGACTCCATAGGCAGTCTAAAAATATCATCAACAAGGGACTATAGAACAAGTGTTAAAAAACTAAGGGACGGTA
>NZ_CEZJXU010000096.1:0-6793 GCF_983023055.1 Dethiosulfatibacter sp.
CCTCTACTGTTGGGTTTCCTCTTGAATCCAAAATCTCTCTTGCGTAAATATCACTTATAATACTCATATTTTCCTCCTAGTATTTATATCACAATTTAGTTGAGTTAATTCATGTGTCGTTTGAAACACAGATGGTTCACCTGTGTATCAAATGTTGGATGAATTAAGACGAAGCTTATTGTGAGATAAAACTACATTAATATTATTTTCTATTGCAAAATCAATATATATAACAACATAATACTGTTATTATACACTATTATAGTTAATTTTAAAATATTTTTATACTAATAATGATTCTCCCGTCATTTCTTCCGGTTTTTCAATGTCCATTAGTTCAAGGATTGTAGGTGCCAAATCGGCAAGTCTTCCTTCCTTGAGCTTTGTTTCTTTTCTATTGCTTATTAATAAAAGTGGTACGGGATTTGTTGAATGCTGAGTAAGTACAGATTTGTCATCACTTAGCATTTCATCTGCATTTCCATGGTCTGCTGTAACAAGCATCTCCATATCGTTTTCAACAACATATTCTGCAATCTCTCCAAGACAGTTATCCACGGTTTCAACAGCTTTTATTGCTGCTTCCATTATACCTGTGTGTCCAACCATGTCAGGATTTGCAAAGTTTATTATTACTATATCGTGAATGTCAAGCTTAAGCTGCTCCAGAAGGGCATCCTTTACTTCATAGGCACTCATTTCCGGCTGAAGGTCGTATGTTGCAACCTTTGGAGAAGGAATAAGAACCCTTTCCTCTCCCTTGTTTGGCTTCTCAACGCCTCCGTTAAAGAAGAACGTAACATGGGCGTATTTCTCTGTCTCTGCTATTCTTAACTGCTTAAGTCCTTTGTCACTAATATATTCACCAAAAGTATTAACTAGTGTTTGAGGCTTGAATGCAACAGATACATTTTTAATTGTTATATCATACTGAGTCATGCAGACAAATTTAGTGTTGATTTTTTCTCTGTCAAAACCTTTGAAGTCATCATCCACTATTGCTCTTGTTATCTCTCTAGCCCTGTCAGGCCTAAAATTGAAGAATATAATGCTGTCATCATTTTCGATTTTTCCATCTTCTGCCACAATTATGGGCTTAATGAACTCGTCGTTTTCTCCATTTGCATAGGATGCTTCCACTCCTTCAACAGGGTCTGCATAATGTACGCCTTCACCTTTAGTAAGGGCCTCATAGGCAATCTGGATCCTTTCCCATCTATTGTCCCTGTCCATGGCATAGTATCTACCCATGATAGTAGCTATCTTTCCCACTCCTATTTCTTTCATTTCATCTTCAAGTTCCTGGATGAATCCTGCACCACTTGTTGGCGGCACGTCTCTTCCATCCATGTAGCAGTGAACATATATCTCCTTCACTCCCTTGGAGTTGGCAAATCTTATAAGGTTGTAGAGGTGCTTGTTGTGGGAATGCACTCCTCCGTCAGATAAAAGTCCCATAAGGTGAAGCTTTGTATTGTTCTTCACAGCATGGTCAAAGGCTTTTAATATTTCTTCATTGCCTTCAATTTCTCCAGTTTCAAAACTCTTTGTAATCCTTGTAAGCTGCTGGTAAACGATTCTACCTGCGCCTATATTCATATGGCCAACTTCTGAATTTCCCATCTGTCCTTTAGGAAGTCCTACATCATTGCCGCTAGTTTTAACAATAGTTGAAGGATACTTAGTTACTAATCTGTCAAAGTTTGGCGTAGAGGCTCTATATATTGCATTTCCATCATAATCCTTGCCCTTTCCCCATCCGTCAAGTATCATCAGCAATCTGGTTTTTTTACTCATTTTGTCTCCTTTTAACCCACTTTCATAAGTAGATAGATGATTCGAATTAATAGTTCATTATTTTCCCGAAATCATCCGCCTTTAGACTTGCTCCTCCAACCAATGCTCCATCTATGTCTGACTGTGACATTATTTCATTTACATTAGATGGCTTGACACTACCACCGTACTGAATTCTTACTATGTCTGCCTCATCTTTTCCAAATATACCTGCAAGTACACTTCTAATGAATTTAATCATATCATTTGCCTGTTCACTTGTAGCTGTTCTTCCTGTTCCTATTGCCCAGATAGGCTCATAGGCTATTACTATTTTTTCAGCATCTTTGCTTTCTATATTTTTAAGTCCGTTTACAAGCTGATCTTTGACAATCTTATCGGCAATGCCACCTTCTCTCTGCGCAAGTGATTCTCCTACACATACTATTGGCGTCATGTCATATTCAAATGCTGTCTTGATCTTCTTGTTTACCGTTGCATCAGTCTCTCCGAAGTACTGTCTTCTTTCAGAGTGGCCAATAATTACATATTCAACATTGAGTTCCTTAAGCATAATAGGAGAAATCTCTCCTGTGTATGCACCTTTTTCCTTGAAGTGGATATTTTGTGCGCCAAGCTTGATGTTTGTTCCCTTTATAAGTTCACTAACTGTATAAAGAGCAGTGTATGGAGGACAAACAACAAAATCCTTTTCTGCAGCTTCCGCCTTTTCAATCAATCCTTTTACCAGTTCTATGCTTTCTGAAACCGTATTGTTCATTTTCCAGTTTCCAGCCATTATAGGTCTTCTCATAAAAACCCTCCTTTATCATTTTGGGATAGTGTATTTCATATGTTGATTTACACTTCCTGATCTTCTATTGAGTCTATTCCTGGAAGTATCTTTCCTTCCATATATTCAAGTGATGCACCACCACCAGTGGAAATATGAGTCATCTTGTCAGCAAGGCCAGCCTTCTCAACTGCTGCAGCACTGTCTCCGCCGCCTATTATTGATATTACATCTTCTTCGGCAAGAACTCCCGCTATTGCATTTGTTCCTTCTGCAAAGCTGCTGAATTCAAATACTCCCATTGGTCCGTTCCAAATTACAGTTTTGGATTTTCTAATTACTTCGCTGAATATTTTTATGGATTCAGGTCCTATGTCAAGTCCCATGTGTCCTTCAAGAATATTCTTCCAGTCTACAACTTCAAATTCATCTGTATCCTTAAATTCTCTGGAAATCTTGTAGTCAACAGGAAGAAGAAGCTTGACTCCCTTATCCTCAGCCTTTTTAATAAGCTCTGCTGCCAGTTCAACCTTGTCTTCCTCAAGAAGTGAATTTCCAACATCATATCCCTGTGACTTAACAAAGGTAAAGGCCATTCCACCACCAATTATGATATTGTCTGCAACCTCAAGAAGGTTTTCTATAACGCCAATCTTATCGGATACCTTAGCTCCTCCAAGAATTGCAGTCAATGGTCTTTTGGGATTGGATAATGCGCCGCCTATTGCTTCGATTTCCTTTCCAATAAGAAATCCTACCGCAGATGGGAGATATTTTGTGACTCCAACGTTTGATGAATGTGCCCTGTGTGCCGTACCGAAGGCATCATTTACAAAAACATCTCCGAGTGATGCGATTTCCTTTGAAAAAGCGTCATCGTTTTTCTTTTCTTCTTTTCTATATCTGGTATTCTGTAATAGCATAATTTCGCCAGGTATTAGTCTGTCAGCCATTTCCTTAACTTCATTGTTCATTACATCATCAAAGTCCGCAAATACAACTTCTTTTCCAAGAATGTCAGCAAGTCTTTCAGCGACGGGTTTAAGTGAAAATTCCCTTTTTGCCTCTCCCTTTGGTCTTCCCATGTGAGACATCAAAATCAGGCTTCCACCATTATCCAACACATAATTGATGGACTCCATTGCACTTCTTATTCTGATATCATCTGTAATATCAAGATTTGCATCCATAGGAACGTTAAAATCGCACCTCATCAATACCTTTTTTCCTTCAAACTGAAGGTCCGTCAATTGTCTTTTCATTGTACCTCCCAATATGTTTCTATAAGAATTTTCAATTCTGCAATAAGTAACTGTTTATGTCAAAGTGAATGCTGCAGAATTCTCCGCAGCATTTACTAGCTCAGGAAAATTAAAATATGTAAAATCCCTTAAAGCGTTGATATTTTACTTTCAAGAAAACTTTCCTTCGCATCTGGAATAACCACTCCTGCGGTTAACGCGGCACAACAGCTACCTTGGTCTTATATTGTTGCTATATACTTTAGAGTTCTTATTAATTGTGATGTATAAGACATCTCGTTGTCATACCAAGTTATGATTTTAAACATCTTCTTACCATCCACATCAATCATTTTTGTTAACTGAGCGTCAAATATACTTCCGTACAAAGTACCAATTACATCACTTGATACTATAGGATCTTCAGTGTATCCAAGTGTTTCATTTGCTGCTGCTTCCATTGCTTTGTTAATTGATTCAACTGTAGCGTCTTTTTCAAGTTCAACTACTAAGTCTACAACAGAACCTGTAATTACTGGAACTCTCATTGCCATACCATCAAGCTTTCCGTTAAGCTGTGGAAGAACCTTGCCTACTGCTGCTGCTGCACCTGTAGATGTTGGTATAATGTTCGCAGCTGCCGCTCTACCTCTTCTTGAGTTGATACCCTTTGAGTGAGGTCTATCAAGCACAGCCTGGTCGTTTGTATATGCATGGATAGTTGTCATGAATCCCTTTACAAGTCCGAATTTGTCATCAAGAACCTTTGCTACTGGAGCAAGACAGTTTGTTGTACAAGAAGCACCCGAAACAACTTTTTCACTACCATCTAGTGTATCATGATTAACATTATATACAATAGTTTTTAAATCCCCACTAGCAGGAGCTGAAATCAATACTTTTTTAGCTCCGGCAGTCAAGTGTTTTGCTGCACCCTCCTTGCTTGTAAAGAATCCAGTACATTCAAGTACTGCATCGATATCAAGTTCTTTCCAAGGAAGATCTTCAGGATTTCTTTCTGCAAGTATCTGGAATTCTTTACCTTCTACAATTAGCTTTCCGTCTTTTCCAGTGATATTGTCTGTTTTGTAAGGTCCCTGAGCAGTATCATACTTCAACAGGTATGCAAGTGTCTCAGCATCCGTCAAGTCGTTGATTGCTACTACCTCAACCTCGTCGCTTTCCATCATAAGTCTAAAAGCCAGTCTACCAATTCTTCCAAATCCGTTAATCGCTACTTTAATACTCATATTACCACTCTCCTAGTTTAATTTTAATATTTCCTTTGCTGTTACTTCATCTGTCACCAAAATATAATCTTTGTAATATTTTGAAAACGAATATATTGCTTCTGCTTTATTTTTACCTGAAGCTATGCATATTACGTGCTTAATGGAATTTATATCATTTAAGTATATTCCTACGGAATCCGTATGCATTATAGGAACTCCGTTGTTGTCGAAATAATAACCAAGGGCTTCTGCTACTGCATTTTTAAGCTTTAACTCGTCCTTTTTCAAGTCTGACATTCCTCTTCTTTCAGCCATTTCCATTGCCGTACCTACTCCGAAAAGTATCATGTCAATTTCCTTTATTTCATCCAATACACTTTTTATCTGAGGGTTTTCCTTCAAAGCCTCCAATAGCTCAGGATGTATGTTATCCGGTACGTGAAGAAGCTTGTACTCCGCATTGATCTTGTGGGCAAGCTTTGCAGCTATGGTGTTTGCCTGTATTTCAAGCTGCTCACCAAGTCCTCCCCTTCCAGGCACTACCATTATGTTTTTGACCTTTCTATTGTATTCCATTTCATCGGCAACACATGCCATAGTAGTTCCACCCATTATTCCTATTTTCATATCATCTTCAAGGAGAGAATTCATTATCAAGGAAGCTTTCTTTCCTAAATCCTTTCTGATGATTTCGTCATCATCAGAATCTCCTTCAACCAGTGAAACTTTCTTTATCCCTATCTTTTCCTTAAGCTGATTTCCTAAATCATTCAAGCCCTTCATATTATAAATCAGTTCTTCAGTTTCAAGAAGGAGCTTCTCTCCAGCTTTCGAAAGCCTCATACCTGAAGATTCAATCCTTATAAGTCCCAAATCCTTAAGTATTTCTACTTCTGATCTTAAAACTCTTTCCGTCATTCCAATTTTCGATGCCAGCATCCGCCTACCTATTGGTTGATGGCTCTTCAAAGATTTAAGGAGGCCGTATCTCTTCATAAGTAGTTTAGACATTTCAGGAACTATAGAATTTTGTATAGACAATACTTTTTCAAATCTCATATAATCCTCCATAAAACCTTTTAGTTGTACTAGCAGAATTGCATTATTAAATGTAAAATCAACATGGCAGCTATAAGGTTCCAATAGTAATCGTTGTTTCAAGTGGTCTATTTCTGTCCCTGTGGTTTATTTCGTGTCCCTATTATATTATATTACTTTTTTTTGAGAATTTCAAGGGTATTATTTTAAAAAAATTAAATCGAAGAAAAGTTGGTTATTTGGAAAGGTTTAAAAAAACCGACGGGTGGACCGTCGGTTAATTATATCATTAATAGGTTATAATTGCTGTAAAGTTCAAGTGATTTTTTTGTTTATTGTCAGTATCTTTTTCTCATTGAAGATGACGGTATCTGTAATTCATCCCTGTATTTCGCTATTGTTCTTCTTGAAATATCTATTCCTCTCTTGTTGAGATCATTGGCTATCTTCTGGTCGCTCAAAGGCTTCTTGGTATTTTCACGGTCCACAAGCTCCTTAATCATAGACTTTATACTAGTCGATGCCATTCCGTCGTCGTTTCCTTCCTTGGCTATTGAGCTTGAGAAGAAATACTTCAGTTCAAAGAGACCTCTTGGAGTCTGTACGTATTTGCCATTTGTAGCCCTGCTGACTGTTGATTCATGGACTTCTATGTCTTCAGCTACATTTTTCAGAACCATTGGCTTAAGGAATTTATTGCCTTTTTCAAAAAA
>NZ_CEZJXU010000097.1:0-6784 GCF_983023055.1 Dethiosulfatibacter sp.
ACAGAACTCGGGCTGCAAAAATGCTTAAGATAGGAAGGACGGCTTTCTACAACAAAATGAAAAGATACAATATTAAGGACTGATGACGCGACATAGTAGCGTGTGCACAAATAAGAACAACTGTTCATAAATAAGAACAACAATCTAGGTGTCTGTGGATGAAATTATGAAAGTTTGTCCTAGGATATCTTTTTTTTATGGATTTTTCTGATTATTGCCTGTCCGTGGCATATGAAATGATCCCTGCCACATAATTGGCACGGAAATTGCTTTATTCATATATAAAATAAAGTTTTTTGGAGGATACAGAAATGCCATTATGTGGAGTTGCATCAAATTATTACAGGCCCTTGTCACAAGGAGACATTCAAGCTATCAGCGGAGCTTCAATTAGGATTCTTGAAGAGGCTGGTTACATGATTGAGCACGAAGGTGCATTGAAGATGCTTGAGGAAGTAGGATGCATCATAGATTATGAAAAGAAGATAGCAAAGATACCTGAAAATGTACTTATGGATTATGTAAAGATGGCTCCTGCCAGGATAAGGCTCTGTGGAAGGTCCAAGAAAAGGGATGTAATAATTGAGCCAAACAGGGTTCATTTCGACGGTGGTGGAGGATCCATCAAGATTTACGATATAGAAACGGGAGAAAGAAGAGATTCAACACTAAAAGACCTTGCAATGATGGCGAAGATTACTGATGCCCTTGAAAATGTTCATTTAATGGATACTCCATGTATGCCAAATGATATAGCGATGGGAAATCTAGATCTCAACAGAATATTTGCAACAACCAACAATACTGATAAGCATCTTATGGTAGGAATGTATGATGATCCTGATAAGATAATAAAAATGGGACATATCATTGCTGGAGGAGAGGAGAATTTCAGGAAAAGACCTTTCTTCTCAATGATAGTGTGCACAATCAGCCCGTTGAAATTCGAGCCAACGTATGTTGACAAGGTTATAAAATATGTAAAAGCTGGAGTTCCGGTATATCTTGATACCTGTCCTACTGCAGGGCTCAATGCACCTATGACATTGGCAGGATTGGTGGCCCAGGCAAATGCGGAGTCCCTCTTCAATGTATTTTTTCCACAGGTTATAAAACAGGGTGCACCTGCTTTTTATACTGTAGTTCCAAATGTTGCGGACATGAGAACTTCAAGATTCTCATTCGGTGCAGTTGAAAATGGAATGATGAATGCCGCCCTTGCACAGATGGCAGCATATTATAATCTTCCACTTTATTCCACAGCAGGTCTTACGGAAGCAAAAACAAGCGACTTCCAGGCCGGTGTTGAAAAGACCATGCAGGTAATGCTTGGAGCAATGGCAGGTGGACAGCTAATACATGATACAAATGGAATGCTTGATTCAAGTCTTACATACTCAGCAGATCAGCTTGTGTTGGATAATGAGGTAAACGGCATGGTCTTGAGAGTACTGAGAGGAATAGAGGTAAATGAAAAGACAATTGCCGAAGAAGTTATAAAGGCGGTAGGTCCTGGAGGAGAGTTCATCACCCAGAGGCATACCTGTGAACATGCAAGGACGGAACTTTACTATCCCGAGCTTGCTGTAAGAGAGTCCTACGGCGAATGGTTCGATGGAGGCCAGAAGGGAATGAAGGAAAGAGCCCACGACAAGGTTCTGGATATAGTTAAAAACCATGTAGCACCAAGACTGGACGATGATATTGTAAGGGAACTCAAGAAAGAATTTCCAGAGATACAGGTTGAGGAATGCATGGTGTAAGAAATAATTAAATATAAAGAAAACCCTGACGATTATGCCGGTGCATAATCGTCAGGGTTTTTGTTTTGCAGTATAATTATCTAGTCTTCGAATCCAACATGACCTCTTTCAGGTACGACGCACATGAATTTGAATGTATCTTTTCCGTTGTTCAAGAGCTGATGTTCCTTTTCTGGAGGAATAAACATAAATGACTCTTTTTCTAGAGGATAGTCTTTTCCATCAAGAAAGAGAGTACCTTTTCCATCAATAATATAAACTATATGTGGGTATTCGTGGCTGTGTTTTCCAGAATAGCCCTCTTCGCCAACTTCAAAAATCCTCATTACATATCCGTCCCAACCTTCAGCAGGAGAAACAAGAACCTTTCCAATGATGTTTTCATAACCAGGAGCACTGATTTCATGAATTTTACAATTTTTTTCACTTGATACCATAAGTATAAACCTCCAAATATTTGATTATTTATTATATCATTTCATTGTATGGCTAACAATGGTAGAACCAATAAAATTTTCTGCAAAATTTTAAATAATTTGATTTTAAGCAAATGATTATTTGTGATATAATCTATGAAATGAAAATGGATATTTGGAGGAATAATGTTTAAGAGATTAATTGGAATTTCAGTTGTTGTTTTCTTGTTTATCATAGCTGTTTCCTGTAATAATGACCTAGTCAATAAAAATGGAGTGGTAATAGTCTATACATCTGTTGATCAGAATGTTTCGGAATTGATATTTGATGATTTTGAAAAAGAAACAGGAATAATAGTCAAGCCAGTCTATGACATAGAAGCATCAAAAACCACAGGGCTTGTAAATAGACTCATTGCTGAAAAGGAAAATCCCCAGGCCGATGTATTCTGGAGTTCTGAGATAATTATGACTTTAAGACTTGAAGAAGAGGGAATTCTGCAGCCTTATATATCTGAAAACAGCCTGAGTATACCTGACTCCTATAAGGATAATAAAGGTTACTGGACAGGCTTTGGAGGAAGGGCAAGGGTCATGATAATTAATACAGATAGTATGGCCAGTGGAGTTTATCCCGACTCGGTTCATGATTTGACTGATAAGAAATACAGTAGTTATAAAAAGGCAATTGCCTATCCACTGTTTGGTACTGCCATGACCCATATGTTTGTTATGAATCAGAAATGGGGAGAAAATGAAACTATCGATTATTTTAACTCAGCAATAGAAAATAATACTCTTATTGTTGATGGGAATTCAGTGGTTAGAGATTTGGTTGCATCTGGGGAAGTGGCATTTGGGATAACGGATACTGATGATGCCTATGGAGCCCTAAGAGACGGCAAGCCGGTGGAAATATTATATCTTGACCAGGACGGCGAAGGTACTCTTCTTATTCCCAATACCACAGGTCTAATAAATGATTGCATCAACACAAAAGAGGGAAAATTGTTCATAGATTATCTATTAAATCCAAAAACTGTGGATAAACTTGTAGAAATTGGGTTCATTGATATTTCATTACAGGATGAAAACAGTGGAATTAATTTTATTGAATGTGATTTCCAGGAAGCATATGCTAACAGCAGCAATATCCTAAATAAAATAAAGGAAAATATTATAAGGTAGCCTTAATATGAGTAAAAGACGAGAGGGAATCATCAAAACAATATCATATTTGATTTTCCTGGTTCCAGTTGTGCCTTATCTGTTTATGTTTTTAAATATTACAAAGTCGGATGTAAATATTTTCAATGTTTTTACATTTAGAAGGATAATATTGCTAATAAAGTCTGCTGGGCTTGGAATTTCGGTATCCTTTATTTCCATGACGTTGGGACTATTCTTGTCTTTGTTTATAGCTAAAAGGAGGAAAAACTTTTCTATACTAGCTGTTTTCCTTTTGACTTTTTATATGATTTCTCCCTATATACATGCAATGAGCTGGCTTGAAATATTTAGTGTCGGTAAATTTGCATTTATTAAGACTTGTCTTGTTCTTTCCATGTATTACTTGCCTCTTAACATGGCAATTGTGTTACTTGGAATGAATTCTATTGACAATGATTATGTTAAAATGGGTAGAATATATAGAAATGATGACGTTGTATTTTACAAGATAATACTCAATATGCTTAAACCATACTTGCTTGGTGCCATGTCTTTTGTATTTATCCTTTCATCCTCTGATTTTAGTGTACCTTCATTGTTTCAGCTTAAAACCTATAGTTTTGAAATATTCACATCATATTCATCAGGGGCTGATATTGGTGAAGTAATAGTCTTGTCCTTACCTCTTATTGCTCTGAATTTAACGGCATTTATCATTATGTTTTTAAATTACAGGAAAATGTCTTATGAATTCAAGGGGTCATCAATTCTAAGAAACTATAATCTGAAGCTTGGTAACAAAAGCAGGTTAATGGAAGTTATTGCTCTTGCTTTGGCAGCATCTCTTGTTGCAGTAATGGTTATGAATTTTAAAAACATTGGCAATATTAATATGGTGGTTGATACTTTTTATGAAAATATTGATGCGATTTTGTATTCAATATATATATCAGTTTTGGCTACAGCTATTTCAGTACTTTTGGTATTAATGGCAAATAAGCTCAATACTTCTTTATTTGCAAGTATTGCACTGCTTTCTCCGCTTCTTCTTTCAGGCTCTTTAGTAGGAATAAGTATCATAGGAATTTTTATAAAATCAAATTCTTATGGTTATTTATTAAATAGGGATATGTTGCTTATATATTCAAATACGGTCAAATCAATTCCTGTTGTTTATCTTGTGTTAAAAGCATGTTTTGATACTGAAAACAGAGACCTTATAAGATGTGGAAAAATTTATCAAAAAAGTTTATGGCATCGCATATTAAAGGTTGAAATACCAATGAGAGGATTGCATATAGCAGGAGCTTTCTTCTTTGGATTCTCATATGTGTTTGGAGAGATTTCATCTTCGATTTTACTGATACCTCCGGGTAAGCAGTTGGTTGCTCTTAAAATATACAGTTATCTTCATTATGGAAGTGGAAGCAGAATTTCAGCTTTGGGATTAATAATAATATTGTTTTTTGGGTTGTTGACGTCTGTCTTCATATATATAGTCAATAGAAAGAGAAGGTATATAAGATGAGTGAAATTTTAAGAATCAAAAATATTCAGATGGATTATGAAGGTAATTCAAGAAAGATGGATCATAGTGTATTAAATGGTCTGAGTCTTGTAATGGAAAAGGGTGATGTGTTTTCCATAATGGGTAAATCCGGTGTTGGAAAAACTACGCTGATAAATGCAATAGCAGGATTTGAACGAATCAAATCTGGAGATATAGTAATAAATGGCATTGATGTCAGCAGTAACAAAGTTTTTCTTGAACCTTCAAAGAGAAATATAGGATGGGTAGCTCAGGACTCCTGTCTATGGCCTTTTATGACAATGAAAGAAAACATTGGTTATGGATTGAAAAATGGATGGACTGAAAGAATGAATGAAATTATTGAAGTCTTTGGAATAAATAGTATTATGGATAAATATCCAAATGAGGTATCTAAAGGTGAAGGCAAGAGAGTATCAATTGCAAGAGCAATATGTTGCGGGGCAGAACTTCTCCTTATGGATGAACCCTTTTCAGATCTTGACAGCGAAACAAAAAAAGACATAATGGATATGATAACAAGGATACAGGAGGATACAAACCTTACTATTCTTATTGCCAGTCACAATCTTGATGAAAATATAAGTTTTTCAGATAAAATATTCGAACTTGAAAAAGGGGTATTGAATGAAAGAAAGATATAAAATAATTTTTCCTGCTATTTTGATAGTATTTGTTATGATTTTAACTTCTTGTACAGGGACAAATAAAGATGCCTCAATCGAGATTAACAATATCCTTGAAGAAAATGCAGTAAATGATATTGTTAACTATAAGGGCAAAATCTACGCGGGGTGTCTTGAAGGAGTATTTGAAATAGATCCTGAAAATTTTGAAAGCAAGAAGCTTGATAATGAAGATATATTTTTGGTAAAAGACCTTTTGGTCTATGGAGACAATTTGTATATTGGACATGATAGTGGAATAACTGTTTACGATGGTAATAATTTCACTAAAATTCTTGATGAAACTTCAGGAGTATCCGACATTAGGGTAAATACCATGATGATTGATAGTAAAGATACAATATGGGCGGGAACCTATGAAGGTGTTCTAAAGAAAACAGATAATGAATGGGAAGAAATAACTACTGATGACGGACTGGCTTTCAAAATTGTGTTTTTAATAATGGAAGATGAATATGGCGGTATGATATTTGGACATTATGGCTCCCGATATGATGGCATCAGCTATTTAAAGGATGGAAAATGGTCGTATTTCGATAAGGACAATGGACTTCCTCACAACTATATTGTTTCGGGGATGGAAAATGAAGATTTAATTTATATTGCAACAGGGTTTTATGATACAGGCGGGTTTGCAGTCTTTAAACCTTCAGAAGAAGGTATAGGGCTTGAATATACAATTATAAAAGAATGGGGAAAATATGGAAGCAAGCCGAGAAGTTTAAATATTGATGATGCTTATATGTGGATAGGAACTGAATACAACGGATTATGTATTATGGAGGAGGATGAGTTTATAGTATTGGATATGGAAGATGGTTTACTGGACAACGAAGTTAAAGTTACTTATTTTGATGATGAAGGAAGGGCTTGGCTGGCAACCAAGAAGGGTATATCCATAGTCAAAAAGTCAGAGGTATATTCTTTAATTCATTAAAGAATACGAGAGGAGTGAATTGAATGAAATTGGAAAAGGCATTTAAAGAGTATCAGGCATTAAAAGAAAAGAAGGATATGGGTAAGATTAAAGATAAAAAATTTGAAAAGGCTGTAGGAAAAATTATTGGAGTATCCGATGAAGGTGTGGAGTGGAAGGTGGATAAGGATGGAAACTGGCTAAGAAATGATAATGGTGAGTGGATAAAGGATACCATAAAGACTAAGAAACAACCACAGGGTCCCCAGTCCTTATTTCAATTG
>NZ_CEZJXU010000098.1:0-6758 GCF_983023055.1 Dethiosulfatibacter sp.
AATGGCCATATATGGATTAACAGCACTTGCACCATAACCGTTAAGAAGAGCAAAATGAGTAGTTTCTCTTGCATCTCCCGCTTCAACTAAAATTGAGATTTTCGATCTCAACTTATTATCGATAAGGTAATGATGAACTGCAGACACCGCCAACAGTGAAGGAATTGCCGCTTCATAGCTATCAACCTTGGCATCGGACAATACTATGATATTGTATCCTTCTTGAACCCTAATAAGAGCTCTTTTACATATGAGATCAAGGGCATTCTTAAAGCCTGTTATACCACTGTCTGCTTTGAATGTAATAGGAATTACCGAAGATTTAAAATCTTCATTTCTGAGTGATTTCAACTTGTCCATCTCTTCATTATTTATTATCGGAGAATCCACAAGTACATATTTATTGTTTAGATTTTCCTTGTGAAGAATATCCTCCTGAGTACCTATGAAATTTGTAATAGACATTACAACGCCTTCTCTGATAGGGTCGATAGGAGGATTTGTAACCTGTGCAAAAAGTTGTCTGAAGTAGCTAAACATCAATTGAGATTTGTTTGATAATACAGCCAGCGGAGTGTCATTACCCATTGAGCCAATAGACTCTTTGCCAGTTTCAGCCATAGGCTTAAGTATATGTCTCATATCCTCCATTGAATAATTGAAAAACTTCTGCTTTTCAAGAAGTTGTTCGCTGCTCAGGATATCGTGTGACATGCTCGCATCAGGGAGGTCTGCAAATTTCAATCTGTTGTTTTCAACAAAGGATACATAATCCATCTTCTTAGACACGCTGTCCTTTATTTCCCCATCAAAGAATATTTCCTTTCTCTTTGTATCTATCATAAGCATTTCGCCTGGTCTTAGACTTCCTTTTTTAAGAATGTCTTCAGGCTTAAACTTCAGAACTCCAAATTCCGACGCCATTACTACAGTATCATCATTTGTAATTATATATTTAGCAGGTCTTAGACCGTTTCTATCAAGTGTTCCTCCTACCTGAATTCCATCACAAAAGTACATAGCCGCAGGGCCATCCCAAGGTTCTATCATTGCCGCATGGTATTCATAGAATGCCTTCTTCTCTTTAGACATATGCTGGTCATTCTCCCAAGCTTCAGGAATAAGCATCATCAAGGTATGGGCATTCGTTCTTCCATTTTGCTTGATGAACTCAAATGCATTATCTACAGATGCCGAGTCGCTTTTATCTTTCTGTAAAATAGGATACAGGTCGTTAATGTCTTCTCCATAAACTTCAGAAGTCAAGACACCTTCCCTTGTTTCCATCCAGTTCCTATTGCCCTTGATTGTATTAATTTCACCATTGTGGGCAAGATATCTAAAAGGCTGAGCCAAGTCCCATGTAGGGAATGTATTGGTACTGAATCTTTGATGTACAAGGGCCATGCTGCTCTTGTAGTTAATATCATTAAGATCAAGATAATATTTTTCTATCTGATCTGCCAACAAGAGACCTTTGTATACTATGGTTCTAGATGAAAGAGAGCAGATATAGAAATATTCCTTGTTTCTCACAAGAAGTTTTTCTATTTCATTTTCTATTCTCTTCCTTATTAAAAATAGTTCTTTTTCAAAAGTATCCCAATCTATGTTTTTAACCTTTTTCACAAATACCTGTCTGATAACGGGTTCTGTTCCTCTTGCCGTCTCACCAATGCTCTTTTGGTCAGTAGGAACAAATCTCCAACCAAGAGTCTTGTGTCCCGATTCAGCCACTACTCTTTCAGCAATACCTTCACATTGAAGTCTTAGAGCAGGTTCCTTTGGAAGAAAGATCATACCTATTCCATATTCCCCTGCATCAGGCAGGTCAATTGAATCATTTGCACAGTATATTTTAAAGAACTCATCAGGAATTTGAGTCAGTATACCTGCACCATCACCAGTTTTCGGATCAGCACCAACCGCTCCTCTGTGTTCCATATTTTTAAGGATTCTCAATCCGTTTTGTACAATGTTAAAACTGGACTCACCTTTCACATTAACAATAAATCCAACACCACATGCATCCTTTTCATTTCTTGGGTCGTAAAGACCTTGTTGACCAGGTAACCCTATACTTTTCATAAAAACTCCTCCTTCTTTTCGTGAAAACTCACTGCGCATACACTTGTATTTATTTTAAATACATTTGTTTCTATTTCTTAACATTTTATACTAAAAACTCAGTATATGCAATATAATTTTCCATATTTTAAATACAATTAACAATTTGTGTGCGGGAAAACATTACTTTTTGTATTTTGTATATGGTTATTGTTACGATTTCTTAACAATAATAAAGTTCAACGTTTTCCTTAATACTTAAATTTAATTCAATGAAATTTTTCTCTCCTTATTATATAACAATTATGATCATATTTTAAGTTTTTTTATAGCACTCTTATCTCTATATTCAAATATTCCAGTGAAAAAGTATATGTTGTCTAGGGAATAAAAAAAGAATCCGAATCATATCCGAATTCTTTCCTTACATTACTATTTAATTTTATTCTATTTAACCAAAGAACATTAGCAATACACCTGCAGCAACTGCAGAACCAATAACTCCCGCTACATTTGGTCCCATCGCGTGCATCAACAAGTAGTTTGAAGGATTGTACTTCTGACCTTCCTTTTGAACAACTCTAGCTGCCATAGGAACCGCCGATACTCCAGCTGCTCCGATAAGTGGATTGATTTTTCCACCACTTGTTCTATACATGATTTTTCCAAAGATAAGTCCTGTTGCAGTACCAACACTGAATGCAGCAAGTCCAAGAACTATTATCTTTATAGTTCCAACTGTTAGGAATAGATCAGCCTGTGCTTTAGCACCAACTGTAATTCCAAGCAAAATAGTAACTATATACATCATTGAATTCGTAGCAGTTTCAGTAAGCTTTGGAACCACACCTGATTCTCTAATCAAGTTACCGAACATAAGCATTCCTATAAGTGCCGCTGCCGATGGCAGAAGAAGTACTGTGAAGATAGTAACCACTACAGGGAAAATAACCTTTTCTGTCTTTGATACGTGTCTTAATTGTTCCATCTTAACTTTTCTTTCTTCTTCAGTTGTAAGAAGTTTCATAATTGGCGGTTGTATTATTGGAACAAGTGCCATGTATGAATATGCCGCTATCGCTATAGGTCCAAGTAAATCCGGCGCTAGTTTAGATGTCAAGTAAAGTGCTGTAGGACCATCAGCTCCTCCGATTATACCTATAGCAGCTGCCTCAGGACCTGCAAATCCAAGCAATATCGCTCCTATAAAAGTAAAGAATATACCGAACTGTGCTGCAGCTCCCAAAAGAATACTTCTAGGATTGGCAATAAGAGGGCCAAAATCCGTTCCAGCTCCTACACAAAGAAAAATCAATGGAGGATAAATACCTTTTTCAGTACCTAAATATATATAGTGTAAAAGTCCTTCATCTTCCATCAAACCTGCCAAAGGCATGTTAACAAGCAACATACCGAATGCTATCGGTATTAACAAATACGGTTCATATCCTTTGGCTATAGCAAGATACAAAAATGTACAAGCTATGATTATCATGATAATTTCTTTATATGTAATTGCGGAGAATCCTGTACTTAACCAAAATTGTTGTAATATTTCTCCCATTTGGATTCCTCCCTATTAACCTAATGTAATTAAAGCATCACCGCTGCTTACGCTAGTTCCTTTTGATGTATGTATACCTTTAACCGTTCCGTCTTTCGGTGATACAATTTCGTTTTCCATTTTCATCGCTTCAAGAATCAGAAGGATATCTCCAGCCTTTACAGCCTGTCCTTCAGTTACTTTAATATCAAGTATAGTTCCAGGCATTGGAGCTGATACCATTTCTTCTCCACCCGCTGGTGCCACCGCAGGTGCCGGTGCCGCTTTAGGCACTACTGGTGCTGCAGCTCTAGGTGCTGCTGGTGTACTGAATACAGGCGCGCTAGGAACTCCACCTATTTCTTCTACTGCTACTTCATAAGTTTTCCCGTTTACCGTAATATTATATTGTTTCATTTTTTATAATCCTCCTATCGTTTTAGGTAGTTCTTCTTATATATTATTTTGCACTACCTTGCATTAGTTCCATTCTTCCGGCTTGTGACCATGCCGGTTGTTGATTGCCTGTTTGAACTATACTTCTTACTATCAATTGATCTGTACTTTTTCCAATGTGAGCCGCAAGTGCCGCAGTAATAACTGCTACCAACTCATCATCTTCTTCAACTACTGCCTGGGTCGCTTGTGCAACTGGTGCTTCATCTATCTTTTCAATTTTTTCTTCTTTCTTTTTAGTGAATATTACCTTGAAAAGATCCAGTACAAATGATATTAAAAGCAAAGTTGCAAATACTATTCCCATGCTGAATAAAGTTATTACTCCAGCATCTCCCATAGTTACTATGTCACCATACATTTTATCACTCCTTACACTGGCATATTGCCATGTTTTTTGGCTGGTCTTGATTCTCTCTTACCAGCAAGCATTTCAAAAGCACTGATTATTCTTTTTCTAGTTTCAGATGGTTCTATAACATCATCTATATATCCTCTTGCTGCTGCTATATAAGGATTAGCTACTGTATCTGTGTATTCCTGAATTTTTTCCTGTCTCATTTCATTTTGATCATCTGCTTCAGCAATTTCTTTTCTGAATATAATATTTGCTGCTCCTGATGGTCCCATTACTGCTATTTCAGCTGAAGGCCATCCAAGAACTACATCAGCTCCAAGATGTCTTGAACACATAGCTATATATGCTCCACCATAGGCTTTTCTCGTTATTACAGTCACCTTAGGTACTGTCGCTTCTGGATATGCATAAAGCATTTTCGCTCCATGTCTTATTATTCCACTGTATTCCTGTCCTGTTCCTGGAAGGAAGCCAGGTACGTCGACCAATGTAAGCAATGGTACATTGAAAGAATCACATGTTCTAATAAAATGAGCCGCCTTGTCTGATGCATTTATATCAAGACATCCTGCAAGTCTGTTTGGCTGATTTGCTATTACACCAACACTTTTACCATTCAATCTCATGAAACCCGTAATTATATTTTCAGCATAATAAGGCTGATACTCAAGGAATTCTCCACCGTCAGAAAGTGCATGAATAACTTCTTTCATGTCATATGCCTTATTTGGATTTTCAGGCACTATAGTATTTAATGCTTCATCTATTCTATTCAAATTATCTGAAGATTCGAAACTTGGTGCTGTCTCAAGATTGTTTTGAGGCAGGAAGCTAAGCAACTGTCTTATCTTTGCAAAACATTCATCTTCTGTATTGTCATAGAACTGGGCAACACCACTTATCTTGTTGTGAGTCATGGCTCCACCAAGTGCTTCGGCCGTAACTTCTTCTCCTGTTACAGTCTTGATTACCTGAGGTCCTGTTATAAACATTTTTGAAACGTGTTCAACCATGAAGATGAAATCAGTCAATGCTGGTGAATAAACAGCTCCACCTGCACATGGTCCAAGTATTACTGAAATCTGAGGAATAACTCCAGATGCTATAGTGTTGTTATAAAATATGTCTCCATATCCTTTAAGTGCATCAACACCTTCCTGAATTCTCGCTCCACCCGAATCATTGATTCCGATAATTGGTGCTCCCACTTTGAGGGCCATTTGCTGAACCTTTACAATCTTGGCAGCATGCATTTCTCCTAGTGAACCACCAATAACTGTAAAATCTTGGGCAAATACATATACAATTCTGCCGTCAATTGCACCGTATCCTGTTACAACACCTTCACTTGGAGCTTGTTTTTTCTCCATTCCGAAGTTGACACATCTGTGTTCTACAAATCCGCCTACTTCTACGAAACTGCCTGCGTCGAGTAATTTTTCAATTCTTTCTCTAGCAGTAAACTTCCCATTCTTATGTTGTTTTTCAATTCCTTTTACTCCGCCGCCCAGCTTTAAAGCATCTTTTTTTTCTTTCAGCTGGTCTAGTTTTTGATTTGGCAATTTTGTTACCTCCTATTCTAATTGAATATATCTTAATAAAATACTATTATTTTAATTAAAAGTCAATATATTGTGAATAAATGCATGAACTTTTATAAAATATTCATATTTAATTAACAAATTATTTAATAATGCCTTTTTTTATTAGTTTCTTCACATCATCTTGACTCAAATTTAATTTTCCCGTCAAAATTTCCATACTGTGCTGTCCTAATAAAGGTGACGCTTCCCTTATGTCGTTGGGGTTCTCTGAATATTTGACCGGAGAAGCCGGTGCCAGTACATTACCAGCAACAGGATGATGAATATGAGAGAACATCTCTCTTTCCTTAAGCTGTTCGTTTTCCAAAAGCTTGTCTATTGTATTTATTGGACTGTTGGGTATTCCCGCATCATCCAATATTTGCTGCCACTCTTCAGTAGTATTTTCTATGAAAATCTTATTCATTATAGGTTTAAGTTCGTGATAGTATTCCACTCTTTTTTCATTGCTGAAAAACCTGTAGTCATCTATTAAGTCTTCTCTTTCAACAGCCCTGCAGAACACTTCCCAAAGCTTATCGTTTCCAACACCTATCATTATTTCGCTGTTTCTTGTCATAAATGGTTCTAGCGGAGCTATTGTCGCATGCCTGTTTCCCAAAGGTTGCGGAAGTTCTCCTGACACAGTATATCTCGCTATGGCATTTTCAAGGATGGATACCTGACAGTCAAGCATGGAAATGTCTATTCGCTCTCCTTTGCCTGTATCCTTTTTCCTGTATAACGCTCC
>NZ_CEZJXU010000099.1:0-258 GCF_983023055.1 Dethiosulfatibacter sp.
ACAGTTGTGCAACGAGCTTGTTAGAAGATGAAAATCTCCACTTCTTATCCGGCAGCTCTCCATTTATAAGAATTGACCTTCCCGTAGGTGTATCCTTGTTTGCAGTCCATTCAATATCAGCAAGTAGTCGGCTTTTTCCAGAGCCCGTAGCTCCAACTATTGAGATTATCTCACTTTTATTTATTGTCAAAGTTCCGAAACTTTCATCCTTGCCGCATTTGTCCCTTCCACCGATGATTGATAAGGATTCAACAGTAT
>NZ_CEZJXU010000099.1:268-2937 GCF_983023055.1 Dethiosulfatibacter sp.
TCGGTGAAGTGCTCCTCATAAAGCACCTGGGATGATCCAGGGGTAGTCCAAATCGCAGCCACAGCAACCAATAGGACTGCGATCAACAGTATCATCCTTTTCAAGTCCAAGGAATTCGAGCATCTCACTTATATATTCCATGAAGTCAATTCTAATCTTTTCCGTGTCTATTGCCCATTCTTCAATTTCTTCTTCGCTAAAATTGTTTAGATATTCATCAAATGTTTTCTCTTCATGTCCTGCTATTTCCAGATTATTGTTTTCGAAAAATGACAGTGCAAAGGGATATTCCTTTTCAATTTCTCTTATTTTCATTTCTTCAATATTTACGATTTTATTCATTGCTTCCTCCCAGGTCCATCTTCCTCACATTACCCATCTGATAGTCGTTTCCTATTCTCTTCTCTCCAAGACAGTAAGAACAAAGTGCTGACGGCATTGAGAACCTCAATTCCTTGCCTTTTACAGTTTCTATATTTTCATTTTCATCATATAGAAGTGTGCTAAGCTCGTAGGCTCCCTGTCCTGTCAGACCGTTTATATGCATTGTTATTGCTTTCGAATTTACCGAATGAACCCTTGATGCAAATACTTCCCTTTCAGCCTGTGATACTATGTCACCCTTGGTAATTAACACTATGTCAGCCGATTTCAGCATGGGACCGATTTTCTTAGGAGTGTTTATGCCACTTAGATTGTCTATTACACAAATTGCCTTCACATCTCTGATATATGGCGAGCATCTGTTGCAAAGACCTGCACTTTCAGTTATAAGTACATCAAGTTCTTCGCCTCTTCCCCACTGTACAACCTCTTCGATGTTGCTGACAAAGTAATGATCGGGACAAAGCGACCCGGATAATCCCTTCTTCACTGGAACTCCAGCCTTTTCGTAAAGTATGTCGTCATCAGTATAGAGACAGTCAAATTTTACTACTCCTACTTTCAAATCTCTTTTGTGCAAGGCTTGTATTGTCTTTAAAATAACCGATGTCTTTCCCGATGATGGAGGGCCTGATACTGTTATTAAATTCATTCTATACCTCCTTTACTGATTCATGGAAGAGCTTTTCACATTTAGTAATTAGTTTTCCTATATCATTTTTCTTTATATTGTCCCATCCATACCACATGTATTTCTGTTCCTTTGAAATCATATTGTCAACATCAGGGTTGACACTTGGGAACCTTCCATTATGGGAAAGTATTTCTCCAACCTTTACTGATGCGAAGAAGTCTACTATTGGCTTCAGTTTTTCCTTTCCTTCCTTCTTGGTAAGCATGAATATAGGGCTTATTATTGCTCCGTCTTTTGGCCATACAGCCTTCATTGGACCACCCCTCTTTGTCATCTTTGTAAAGAAGTATGGCATTATTGTAACTACGGGCTTTCCTGTTTTCTTTATATGTGACTTCACCATTTCAGAAGGATGCATGCTTTGAAGCAAACTCTTTCCAAGTTTCATAACTCCTTCATCGCCGTATTTATTTTGTATGTTCAATAGTATTGCATTGAACAAGTCGAAATCTCCTATTGGAAGACTTACTGAATTTTCAAACTCTTCTCCAAGTATGTCATCCCATGATGTAGGCATCTTCCTGCCATTCAATTCTTCTGAATTCACAAGGAATACTGCAGGTACAACACCTATCATTGAATATTCATTGTCAGGGTCCTTAAGACTCATATAATCATTCTCAAAGTCCTTATTGTAGTGACTCATTCCTGTAATATCTTCAAATACATTTTCAGATTTGTATTTCCCAATAAGATCCTTGTCGAAAAACAGGTCAAATCCTGCTGAAATGAATATATCTGCAAGCACATCCGCCGATTCGCTCTTTTCAAGGGAATCCTTAAGCCAGTCAACTCCCATTGATGCAGCTTTCAATTCGTAGCCTATTGTCAAATCCGTTTCCGCTTCATGTTCCTTCATCCATTCCTGGAATGATTCCATAAGAGGAACCCTTACTGGACATGGGAGAATTCCTTCAATTCTAATGTCTGTATCAGCTGTATCCGTCTTCTCTGGAAGCTCCTCCATTGTATTTTTACTTGCCTCAATAAGTCCAATCAACTGCTTTGAAAAGGTTTCTACATTTACCTTCTTCATCTTGAGCGCCATTTCAAGGGTTATTGATTTTCCTATTTTTTGTCTTTGTTCTTCATTTTTTATGCTGTCTATTCCTGCTGATATTAGCAGATCTTTTGCTTCCTCATACTTTTCTGTTATATCGTATAATGTATCCTTAATATCAAAATATTTATTTCCCATCTTGCACCTCGTTTGTTTTTTTATTTCCTTAATCTATATCTTCTACTATATATTGTCTTCAATTGTCTTTCGTTTAAAGTTTGTTTGTTTTTTAACTTGTACACATGATAACATTGTAAAAGAAAAAGTTCCGTAACATAAGTTACAAAACTTCCATTGTTGTTATTCCATTGTTGTTATTCCATTGCGATTAAATAAATAATAAGTATTACCGAGGTCTCGACTTCGAGGTTCGTCAATCCACCATTAATAATCAAGATTGACGTTCCGAGGGAGTAGGGAGGTAATGCTTCTTATTTATGTTCTAAACCTTCATTATCCTGCTTGAATTCAATACCGCTATAAGAGCCACACCAACATCTGCAAATATAGCCTGATACATTTGTGCAAGAC